>CAZHLB010000809.1:0-3438 GCA_964533005.1 uncultured Saprospiraceae bacterium | reverse complement strand
GGGCTTCGAGTACAATCATTTCCGGTTCAAAAACTGCAACACTTGCCCTGTTTACAAAGTATCGCCGCTCGCTTTTACGGCAGGCGTTTTTGCCAGGATAAAACCTTTTGCCAATTTCTTCGCCCACTTCGAATATGAGTACGAAAACACCGAGTCACTCGACCCGGACAATGATGGCTTTATTCAAATTGACCCGCAGACGGATGAAATCATCACCGACCGGGTTCCGTACGACAATGTCTATATCGGCGCTGGATATCATAGCGGCGCAGGATTGTGGGGCTACGAAATCTTGCTGCTTTACAATGTGAACCAGCCGGATTTCCTGGTGCAGTCGCCTTTCGATATCCGGTTTGGGATTACCTATAAATTTTAGGCGCAGCAGCAGCCAAGATTTCCGAAATCTTTGAGATTTCGGAAATCTGAAAAGCCCCTTTCGCAGCTTGCGAAAGGGGCTTTGCTTTTAAAAACTGCCATGCAGCGAGGCTGTTTACATTTGCGCCTCTTTGAAAAATTGGCTGGCGCAGAAATGACATCTGGAAAAAAATGAAATTTTTTTCCAGATGTCATTTCTACCGCCTCCACCATCCAACCAATGAGCAAGCCATTCTTCCCACTCACCGTCAAATCCGTCACCCCCGAAACCGCCGAAGCTGTCACGCTCACCTTCGAGGTGCCCGACCAAATCAAAGACCATTTCCAGTTCAAGCAGGGTCAACACCTGACCCTGCGCTTCCAGTTGGCAGGCAAAGAAGAACGCCGCTCCTACTCGATGTGCAGCAGCCCGCTCGAACCCGACCTCGCCGTGACCGTCAAGCGGGTGAAAGGCGGCAAAGTTTCGAGCTACATATTTAATAATGTGCAGCCCGGCACGGTGGTCGAAGTGCTGCCGCCGGAGGGTCGTTTTTTCACTGAATTAAACCATGAGACCAAGAAAACTTACTACCTCTTCGGCGCAGGCAGCGGCATCACACCGCTCATGTCCATCTTGAAAACCATCCTGGAACAAGAGCCGATGAGCAACGTCAACCTGCTTTACGGCAACCGAAACGAAGACGAAATCATTTTCAAAAATGAGCTTGACCGCCTGTCGCAACGCTACGCCGGGCAACTGCACGTGGAGCATATTTTGAGCAAACCGAAAGTGGACAAGCCGAAGGGTTTGGGCGGCTTGTTTGCCAAAGGCAAAACCACTTGGGAAGGCAAAACCGGGCGCATCGGCGCAGAGGCGGTGCGGCGGTTTTTGCAGGAAAACCCGCCTCGCAGCAAGCAAACCGAGCATTTTATCTGCGGGCCCGGCAATATGATTGAGACGGTAGAAAATGCCTTGCTCGCCGAAAACGTGGACAAAAAGCGCATCCACCACGAGTTTTTCCTCAGCCATTCCACCGCACCTGTCACGACGACCGGCGTCCCTGGCGCAAGGCTTATCGCTCATCTCGACGGGCGGGTTTTTGAGACGACCGTGCCTGCCGGGAAACACATCCTTTTTGCCTTGCTGGACGCCAAAGCGGACGCTCCATATTCCTGTACGTCAGGCGCTTGCGCAACGTGCATGGCGAAGGTGTTGAAAGGGGAAGTGAAAATGGACGCCTGCTACGCACTCGACGAGAGCGAGGTGAAAAATGGCTTCATCCTCACTTGCCAGGCGCATCCTACGACGGAGTTGGTGGAGGTGACGTTTGATGTTTGAAAAGGTGGGCTTGTTGACATGACACTTTAGCTTTCCAGAAGCAAAAAATAAACAATCCATGCCGAGAAAAGACAAGTACCACCAAGCTGTCCGCACCGCCCTTGAAAAAGATGGCTGGAAAATTACGGACGACCCATTGACCGTTCAGGTTGGCTTCAAGGAGATTTAGATAGACCTTGGTGCTGAAAAGGATGTTATTGGCGCTGAAAAAGAAGGACAGCGGATTGCCGTAGAGATAAAGTCTTTGCTAAGGAAATCCCAGTTTTTCGACTACTACGAGTCCCTGGGGCAGTTTTTGGTTTACGGATTGGCGCTGAAGAGAGCGAATGAAAATCGCTTACTATTCCTTGCCGTGCCCAGCTTGGCTTATGGAGAATATTCCAAAGTGGATATTTTTCAGGACGCCTGGAGCACCTATTCCGTTAACCTTCTTGTTTTTGATGAAGAACAACAAATGATCTTGCAATGGATAAAACAGTAAAAAAATACGAAAAAGCCCTCCTCACTTTATTGGAGGATTACGCCCGCATCAAGCCGGTCAATTGGAAATCCGCCCAAAATCAAGTTATCGCCGACAGACAAAATCACCATTATCAATTGGTGCGTTTCGGGTGGCAGGACAATCATCACGTTCATTATGCCGTCTTTCATTTCGATATTATCAACGGCAAAGTCTGGATACAGCAAAACCGAACTGACATGCCCATTGTGGATGAATTGGAAGAACTTGGAATACCTGAAAAGGATATCGTGGTGGCTAATTTTTACCCGGTCGGACTCCCACAAAACGCATCGGTTGGTTAGGTCATCCTGGTTTTAGATGATATTCTGCCTCGTCGGTGAACGATTCCGCCTCGTCGGTAAAAATTTCAGCGGCTCACCGATGCTGCCTTTCTTGCCGGAAAATTTTTAACCTTTGAAACATGGAAGAATTCTTTCGTACCGCAACGGACAACCTTAAAAACAAAATCATGAATGAGTTTAAAGACGTCAAAACGGAGAAGGACAAACATGCCGAGAGCATCGTCCGCAACCACGTCATCTTCTCGATGGGCGCAGGCATGATTCCGGTCATAGTCGTTGACATTCTGGCAGTCAGCGCTTCGCAATTGGACATGATTCGCCAATTGTGCAAGGTCTATGACCAGGAGTTTTCGGAGAATCAGGGCAAAGCCATCGTCAGCTCGCTCACTACTTCCACCCTGGCGAGAATGGGGGCGGGCAGTTTGGCGAAAATGATTCCGATTGTCGGCTCCATCGTTGGCGCAGTGACGAATTCCGTGCTGGCGGGGGCTTCGACTTACGCTTTGGGGCAGGTCTTCAAAATGCACTTCCAGACCGGCGGCACCATCCTCGATTTCGACTCCAAGCGCCTGAAAAAACTGTACGACGAGCAGTTTGAAAAAGGCAAAAAAATCGCCGAGGAACTTCGCCAGCAGCGGGATGCCAAGCGCAAGGCGGAAACGGAAGCTACCGCCGCTGCCAGCGAAACTGCCCCGCCGCCGAGCGCCGCCGCTGCCGACCAATTTGTGCCAGACCCAGGCGTGAGCGCCGAGCAAATCACCCGCCTGAAAGAATTGGCGGAATTGAAAACGGGCGGCATCATCACGGAGGAGGAGTTTGAGCGGATGAAGAAGAAAATCATCGGCGACTAACTACAGGCAGGCAGAAATTAAAAAGCCCCGTGCAGATGCACCCGGCTTTTTAAATTATGCCTGTCATACCAAAAAAAGGGCAAGTCATAA
>CAZHLB010000808.1:0-3443 GCA_964533005.1 uncultured Saprospiraceae bacterium | reverse complement strand
CCATTGCGGCATCGGGAAAAATCACCGACATCAACGTGGTGGATTTGCAGGTGTCGCACACCTGGGTCGGCGACCTTGAAATCTGGTTGACCAGCCCAACAGGAACGCCTGTCTTGTTGTACGACAATAGTTGTGGCGGCACCCCCAACATTGATATCAACTTCGACGACTCCGGCGCTGCTTACGGAACTTTCCCTTGCCCGCCGATTGACCAGAACGACTACCAGCCTTTCCAGGCGCTTTCCAATTTCATTGGGCAGCAAGTGAATGGCACGTGGACGCTGACCATCATCGACAACTTTGCAGCCGACGGCGGCGCTCTGACCAACTGGGGTTTGGAAATTTGCTACGTGACCCCCGGCACGGACACCAATTCCGGCACGGTAACAAACGAGGCGGACGATTGCGACCCAAGTTTGAATGCCACGTTCCTGGATTACGAAGCTTTCAAGGATTTCCAGAGCAATACGAAGAATACCACGCCTGCTTCCACGACTTATAATTTCAGCGTTGGCGCACCTGGTGTGTACGGCTCGGCTGGAGTTTATGGCGCTTGGACATACACGGAGATACCCGGCAGCACGGATGCTTTCATCAACCTGAGCGGCGCTCCCGCCAGCATCGCTATCACCGGCAGCAACGACGGGCAACTGAACACGGAAGCCAATTTCAGCATCCAAATGCCGCTGACGGGCAACCCGGGTCAATACTGCATCGGCTTCGACTGGAACTATGTTTCCACGAACTCGGACGCCGGATTTGACAGGTTCGGTTATTACGTCAATGCTGTTTTCTTCCAATTGACGGACGGTGCAAACTGCACCTTCAGCGGCGCAACCACGCAAAATGGCAGGGCGCTGGTCAAGCTGAATCCGAGCGACGTTTTCGCCTTCTCGCAGCAATCTTGCGACGGGATTTTGGGTGCAGCCACTACGACCATCACCAATTTTGTCTTCATTGACAAGGAAATTTGCCCCGTCCCCGCCTTCGATTGCCCCCGTGAATTCTGCATCGCAAGGGTCTGGGATTTGGAAGACGACTGCGGCAACGAAGCTGCTTCGCAACTGCAAATCATCCGCACCCAGGACGTTGCCGCTCCCACTTTTGGCGGCTTCCCGACCACGATGACGGTGCTGGCAGTCGGCGGCATCTGCACTCCTTCGGTCACGCTCGACCTGGAGACTTTCATTCATGACGGCTGCTCCGCAGACGAGGCACTGACCATTACGAACAATGCCCTTTCTCTCTACGGCAAGGGCGATGGCGTGGCGGACGCTTCAGGTTTGTACGCTCCCGGAACGTACACCATCACGTTCACGGCAGAGGACGAGTGCGGCAACATCGGAACACACGTGCTAACGCTGACGGTCATTGACGACCAAGACCCGTTTGCGGTTTGCTTCACCACCATCAACGTCCAACTCGACAACACGGGCAATGCCAGCATTACCTACGTCAACATTGACAACGGCAGCAGCGACAACTGCGGCATCGTGAGCTACTCGCTTTCGCAAAGCGCATTCACCACCGCCGACATCGGGCAGGTGCCGGTCGTGCTGACCGTAACGGACGCAGGCGGCAATCAAAATACCTGCACCACCATCGTCAACGTACTTGGCGGCTTGACCTTCGACGTGGGCGACGCAAGCGGCGTGACCGGCTCGATGCAAAATGCGACGGTGAACGTGATTGATTTCACCAACATCACCTCGTTCACGCTCGACCTTGACATCACGAACCTTGCGGTGGCGACGCTTGCCAGCCCGAACAGCATTATCAACATCAACCCGATTTTGACGGCAAACGGCACGTTCAGCGCCAACCAGGCTACCGCTCAGGTGTCTTGGTTCGCCAGCAACCCAGCCGGTTTGACCCTGGCAGATGGCACGCCGATTTTCGACGTGAAACTGATGCTCGTCGGCTCCTCCGGTCAATCTACTTCGCTGGTGGTGACCAACGATGACGCTACGCAAAATGTCGGTGGCAACCCGCTCGTCCCGGTGACGACGCTTGGCTTGGCTGGCACGATTAGCATCATCAGCACCGCTCCGCCGGTCACGATTTCGGGCACTTTGCAACTCGAATCCATCGCTCCGTGCAGCAGCCAGGGCATTGGTCAGGTGACGGTGAGTTTGTCGGGCAGTTCGAGTGTGCCTGCTAGCCCGATTTTGAATGCCAACGGCTCGTACAATTTCAGTGTGCCGAGCGGCGGCAACCCGACCGTCACGCCGTCGAAGAACGTCAACTGGAACAACCTCGGTCAGGTGAACATCGCCGACGTGGTTGCCGTGAACCAGCATTTCCTCGGCATCACGCTGCTGAACTCGCCCTACAAGCGGGTCGCCGCAGACGCTAATGCCAACGGCAGCATCCAGATTGCCGACGTGTTTGCCATCAACCAAATCTCCATCACGAATGCGCCGCCGATTGGCTTGGCTAACACGTCCTGGCGCTTCATTGATGGCACGACGCCGCTGGTCACGCCTGCTTTGCCAAACCAAGTGCCGAGTTTCAGCAGCTCCATTAGCTTCCTGAACATCACTTCGAACCAGACCGCCAACTTCATCGGCGTCAAAACCGGCGACGTGAACTGCTCGGCGAACCCGGCGAATTTCGGCGGCGACCCGGTCTCGGACGGCGCTGATGTCCTGCCATTTTTCATTGAAAACCAAGCGGTTGCGGCAGGCGAGGAAGTCACGGTGATTTTCAAAGCGAAGGATTTCATCAACTACATCGGCTACCAAACCACGTTGAATTTCGACTCGAAAGCACTGCAATTCAAGTCGTTCGAGCCACTCAACCTGACGAACCTGAGCCAAGCGAACTTCAATGCCAATGCAGGCGAAGGCATGCTTGCCGCCAACTGGTTCAACCACGAAGCGCTCGACCTGCCCGACGGACAGGCGCTTTTCCAACTGAAATTCACGGCGTTGCAAGACATCGCTTCGCTGCAAGGAATGCTGTCGGCAAGCTCCGATTTCATCTCGGCGATGGCGTTGAAAGGCACGGGCGAGGTCTTCGGTGTGGAGTTAATCTTCTCCGGCGCTCTTGCAACCGGCGACCCTTCCAGGGTGACAAACCAGTTTGCGCTGCTTCAAAACCGCCCGAACCCGTTTGGGCAGGAGACCATCATCGGTTTCATGTTGCCGGAAGGCAGCAACGCAACCTTGACAATGACGGATGCGAGCGGCAGGGTGCTGAAAATTGTGGAAGGCGACTACCCGGCTGGTTACAACCAGGTGAAAGTCAGCCGCAACGAGTTGCCCGCCAGCGGCGTCGTTTTCTACCGCCTCGAAACGCCGAAACATTCGGCGGTTCGGAAGATGGCGATTGTTGATTGAAAATTGATGATTGACAGCCTGATAGTCTGTCTCGATTGAGTCGCTTCGTCATTCTCGAAGAGAACCTCTGCGTCTCACGCACGTCTGCAAGTCGCTTTGTCA
>CAZHLB010000807.1:0-3445 GCA_964533005.1 uncultured Saprospiraceae bacterium | reverse complement strand
GCATCCAAAGCGCATCTGGATTGGTCGGAGCGGCGACGATGATGTGCGGGTCGTGACCAAATTCGGAGGCGGGGTCGGGCAGAAAATCTGCCCGCAAGCCTTTGTTTCTTGCTTCCCAGGTCTTGCCTGCGTCGGTCGTTTCAAAAACCCCGGCGCAACTGATGCCGACAAAAATGCGGTTCTCATCTCGCGGGTCAACCACGATGGAATGAATGCCCGGCTGGTCTCGCCCGCCGCCGAACCAGTTGTCCGGGCGGCTCGGATGCCGCCAGAGCGACTCGACCAAGTTGAAATTTTCGCCGCCGTCTTCGCTGACGAACAAGCCGCCGGGGTCGGTGCCCACCCAAAGTTTGGAGGGAAAATTTTTGCCGCCATGCGCCATCGCCCAGAGGTAGCGAGTGGTGGCGGGGACGCCTTCTTTCACTTCTTCGCCTTGCGGGTAGGCGGGCGCTGCGACTTCCTGCCAGGTTGCGCCCCGGTCGAGCGAGCGGTGCAGCTTGACGCCCCAGTGACCGTGGTCGAGGCAAGCCCACCACGAGCCGTTGCGCTCGTCGGCGAAGGCGATGGAGACGGGGACGCCGGGGAAGGAAAAGTTTTCCATTTGCCAGCGGCCGTTTTTGAGTTGGTAGGCGATGAAACCTTTGCGAGTGCCGAGGAGAAGGGATGATTTCATTGTTGTTCTTCTTTTTGGAAAAGTGAGAGGTTGGCCGAGGTTGGCTCAAATTGTTTGAATTACGTTTTGAGTCGCCCCAAATTTCAGGCAATTTGAACCAAATAAAAGCAATTTTGAACCAAAAAATTTCACAAAGTCGCTTTGGTCAAAATTTCACCAAGTCTTTACCTCGTAAGGATACCGCACCTGATACTCCCGCTTCACCATATTAATCACCTTCTCCCGAAGCTCCTCGATGTTCTCCTTGTCGGTGGCGGAAACGAACACATTTTCGTAGCCAAACTGATGTTCCAGGTTCTCCTGCAATTCCTTTTCAATCTCTTTTTTCGTTTCCCCGTCCAGCAACTTGTCAAAATATTTCTCCCGGTAGAGGTCTATCTTGTTGAAAACCAGCAAGGTGGGTTTGTTTCGAGCGCCGAGTTCTTCCAAAGTTTCATTCACCGTATTGATGTGTTCTTCGTGGCGGGGATGGTCAATGTCAACGACGTGAAGCAGGATATCGCTCTCCCGAACTTCATCCAAAGTGGATTTGAAACTTTCAACCAGGTGGTGCGGCAGTTTGCGAATGAAGCCGACCGTGTCGGAAAGAAGGAAAGGCACACTGTGGTAAACCACCTTGCGAACCGTCGTGTCGAGCGTGGCGAAGAGCTTGTTTTCGGCGAAAACGTCCGATTTGCTCAACACATTCATCAGCGTGGATTTGCCAACGTTGGTGTAGCCGACGAGCGAGACCCGGATGAGTTGCTCCCGGTTTTTGCGTTGCGTGAGTGCCTGACGGTCAATGCGTTCGAGCTGTTTTTTCAGCAGGGCAATTTTGTCCCGCACGATGCGCCGGTCGGTCTCGATTTCTTTCTCGCCGGGGCCCCGCATCCCGATGCCGCCTCGCTGCCTTTCTAAGTGCGTCCAAAGCCCTCGCAGGCGGGGCAGGAGGTATTGCAACTGCGCCAATTCCACCTGGGTTTTGGCTTGCGCCGTCTGCGCCCGCTTGGCAAAAATGTCGAGGATGAGGCTGCTTCTGTCCACGATTTTGACCTTCAATTCTGTTTCGAGGTGGGAAACTTGCTTGCCCGAAAGGTCGTCGTCAAAAATCACGAGGTTGATGTCTTCGTAGTAGTCGAGGTACTCTTTGATTTCTTGCAGTTTGCCCTTGCCGACGAAGGTGCGCAGGTCGGGGTGCGGAAGGCGCTGGATGAACCGTTTGGAAGCTTCGGCGCCTGCGGTGTGCGCCAGAAATTCCAGTTCGTTCAGGTATTCCTGCACCTGCTCCTCGGTTTGCATTTTGCTGATGATGCCCACCAGCACTGCCTTTTCCATGTTGGTTTTCAGCCCTTTAGCTGCTTGCGAGCTGACGCTCCATTCTCTTGTCATAGTGTAATCAAATGGTTCAATGGCTAAATGGTTAGATGGTTAAATGGTTAAATGGCTGAATAGCCATTTAACCATTTAACCATCTAACCATTTAGCCATCATTTACTGCCGACCCATTCGGCGGGATTCAATCTTGTTTTTTCTTTCCAGATTTCGAAATGCACCTCCGAAGTGTTCGTCTTGCGGTCGGTGCTGACTTTGCCGATGTTTTGGCGGGTGTTCACCGGGTCGCCTTTTTTGACGGAAATTTCCTCCAGGTTGGAATAAACTGAGTAATAATTTCCATGCTGAACGATGACCATGTACTCGAAACCGGGGATGTACTGCGTGCCAACGACCGTGCCCTCGAATACCACCCGGACGGCTGCGCCCTGGTCGGTGCGAATGTCAATTCCGTTGTTCACGATTTCGACGGAGGGGATGGTCGGGTGCTTTTGCCTGCCGAAATAGCCAGTAATGACACCGTTTTTGACGGGCCACGGCAGCTTGCCCCGATTGCCTTTGAATTCGTTGGACAAGCTCTCCGTTTCCGGCGTGGCGGCAGGTGCGGCTGCGTTTGAACGCTCCGGGCGGCGTGCCCGTTCAACCTCCTCCCGAATGATTCTTTCAATGGCGGCGTCGAGCTTGTCGGCTGCCACCCGCTTGGTTTCGAGGTCTTTTGCGAGGCGGCTTTCGTCGCCTTTCAAGTCTTGCAGCAAGGCGTTTTTGGCTTCCTTTTCATAATTCAACAAAGTAGTCTGGCGCTGCTGCGAGGCGAGCAGGCGCTCTTTTTCCACCTTGCGCCGCTCGGCGCCGGCGAGTTTTTCCAGCAAAGATTGCTGCGTTTCCACGATGAGGTGGGCTTGCTTTTGGCGGTATCGGTCGTACTGACGGAGGTATTGCCAGCGGCGAAAAGCTTCGTTGAAACTTCTGGCGGACAGCACAAAAAGCCACTCGCTCCTGCCCAATTTCTGACGGTAGGCGTGGCGAGCCATGTTTGCATATTCTTCCTTGAGGCGAGCGATGTCGCTGGTCAGCGATTCGATGACGGAGGTGGTGCGCTCGACGTTTTGAGCGAGGTATTGAATTTCCGCCCGCAAGGTTTCGATGAGTTGCTGGCGCTTGCTGATTTGCTTTTGGAGGGTGACGAAAGTGGTGAAAGTCGCCTCCCGGTTTTGCTTGGTTTCTTTGAGCATGCTGCTGGTTTGCTCGATGTCTTTGATGAGTTTTTTGCGCTTGTCTTCCAATTCTTTGCGGCTCGACTGCGCTACAACAGCTGCCGTTACCAGCAAAAAGAATATTGCCAGGGCAAAATTTCGAGCCCAAAGCTGACAGGTGGAAAACCGGGTTTTTAGGGGGAAAAAAATTTTAATTTTTTTTTTCTAAAAAAACCCGTTTTCACCAGGGGGATTTGTGGCGCGACCC
>CAZHLB010000806.1:0-3454 GCA_964533005.1 uncultured Saprospiraceae bacterium | reverse complement strand
CTCAAAACCCCGCCGCTCTGAACTCAAACTAACCGAAAGTGTCGAATAAATCAGGCGAACTACTTAGATTCACTTTGGAGCGAGGTGTTTTTTTTCACCAAAAACACCTCTCTCCGCCTCCTTCTTCAAACCAACTTTAAAAAAACAGACATGGCAAAATCAATTACAAAAGCCCTTTTCACTACTTCCTTCCTGCTTTTTGCCCTCCACCTTTTTTCGCAAAAAATCACCATCAGCGGCTCGGTGGCAAGCACGGCGACCGGCGAACCACTCATCGGGGCGAACATCGTGGTCAAATCCGACCCTGCCAGCGGCACGGTTTCCGACCTCGACGGCTCGTTCCTCATCATGGCAGAGGCGAATGACGTGCTGGTGGTTTCGTACACGGGCTACCAGCCGAAGGAAATCGCCATCGGCGGGCAAACGCAGGTCGCTGTTGCTCTCGACGAAAGCGTTTCGCAACTCGAAGATGTAATCGTGGTCGGCTACGGGGTGCAGAAAAAAAGCCAGTTGACGGGCGCAATTGCGAGCATCAGCAACGAAGATTTCAAAGACCAGCCCGTGCCGAACCTGGCGCAAAGCATCCAGGGCAGGGTCTCCGGTTTGAACGTTATTCAGCCTTCGGGCACGCCGGGCGTTGGTTTGCTGGTCAGCGTCAGAGGCAATACCAACCCGCTTTACGTCGTGGACGGCATTCCGCTTTTGAGCGAAAGCAACTCGCAGCTTTCCACCTCTTTCAACACGGAAGGCGGCGAGGTCGGCAAGGGTCAAAACCTCAGCAGCATCGCCGACCTCAACCCGAATGACATCGAGAGCATCGAAATTTTAAAGGATGCTTCGGCGGCGGCGATTTACGGCGCACGGGCTGCCAACGGCGTCATTCTTGTCACCACGAAAAGGGGTGCGGCTGGCAAGACGGATTTCAATTTCAACTACTACACGGGCATCCAGCAAATCGCCCGCCCGATTGATTTCATGAGCAGCCAGCAGTTCGTGGAACTGGTCGAGGAGGCTCGTGCCAACGACTACTTTCTTTATTCAAGCGACCCGACCTACTTCGGTGAAGATTTTGACCCGTCGGTGCTGACCGACCCGCTCGAAAATTTCGACCTCTCGACTGGCGTCAGCACGGATTGGATGGACGTGATTAGCCGCACTGCTCCCATCAGCAACTACGAAATGTCGGTGCGGGGCGGCAACGAAAAGACCCGCTTTTATTCAAGCGTCAGCTACTTTGACCAGACGGGGATTTTGATTGAAAACTTTTACAAAAGGCTCAATTACCGCCTCAATCTCGACCACCAGGTGAGCAATCGCTTCTCGCTGGGCAGCACTTTTTCCGCCTCTTACTCCCGCAACCGGCGCTCGTTCAACGACAATACCTACACAGGTTTGGTGCTGAATGCCATGGGCGGCTCGCCTTTCCAGCCGCCGCTCGACGAGAACGGGGACTACACCTCCTTCGAGGATTACGAGTCTAACTGGCAGAGCGACAACATTTTAAAGTCGGCAAAAGAAATCCGGGCGTTCACGACGGGCTACCGTTTTCTCAGTTCCGTGTTTGGCGAGTACCGCATTTCGGATGCTTTGCGCCTGCGCACTTCCATTTCCGGCGACCTGAGTTTCATGCGGGATGACCAGTTCAAATCGCCCATCACTTCCGACGCCGAAACGGTGGGCGGCGAAGCCTTCGAAGGCAACTACCGGGGCGTCACCTGGCTGAATGAAAACACGCTGACCTACACAAAATCTTTCGGCGACCACGGCATCACGGTGCTGGCGGGCGTCACCGAGCAGGAAACCACCAGCGACCGCAGCAGTGCCACCGGGCAAGGATTTCCAGTGGGCAGTTTCGAGCGGGTTTCGAGTGCGGCGAACATCGTTTCGGCGGTGTCGCAAGGCTCTTCGTTTGCCATCGTCAGCTTCCTGGGCAGGGTGAATTATGATTTCAAAAACCGCTACCTGCTCACGGCGACGGTTCGTTCCGACGGCTCGTCCCGCTTTTCGAAAGACAAGCGGTTCGGGGTTTTCCCGTCGTTTTCCTTCGCCTGGCGGGTCAGCTCGGAGCCGTTTTTCGAGTCCGTTCCCGGGTTCAGCGACTTGAAATGGCGCATCAGCTACGGCATCACGGGTGACCAGGAAATCGGTGATTTTCAGAACGTTACGTTCTACGAACCCGGCAGGTACAACGGCGGCGCAGGCATCAAACTGCGCAATATCGCCGACCCGGATTTGACCTGGCAGGAAAACAGCACCTTCAACACGGGCTTCGACTACGAATTGTTCGAAGGCAAATTCAACGGCTCTTTCGACTTTTTTATCGGCAACAAAAAAGGCATTCTGAGCGCCGCCGTCGTGCCGGGCACGACCGGGTTTGCCACCGTCACCCGCAACGGCGGCGAGATTCGCAACACGGGTTTCGAGTTCAACATCAATGCTTTCGTGTTGAACCGCCAGAATTTCCGCTGGCAGACGGGCTTCAATATCAGCTACCTGAAAAATGAAGTCACCGCCCTGACCAACGACAACACTCTCATTTCTTCCTACTCCGACCTCGCCCCGACACATATATTAAAGGTGGGCGAACCGGTGGCTTCGTTTTGGGGCGTGAAATACCTCGGCGTTGACTCCGAAACAGGTGAATCCATGTTCGAGGACTTGAACCAGGACGGTCTCATAGACAGCGACGACAGCCAAATCATCGGCAAAGGCTTGCCCGATTTCTGGGGCGGCTGGCTCAATAATTTTTACTGGAAAAACTTCGACCTCAGCGTTTTCTGCCGCTACCAGGGGGGCGTCCAGGTCTATAACCTCGTCCGCCCGACCTACGAAAATATGGGCTGGAGCAATGAAGGCGGCTTGTACTCGGTCTATGCCAACAACTCCACCAACGTCCTCGACCGCTGGCGGCAGCCGGGCGACAATGCCGAATACCCCAGGGCGAGCTTCATCAACCAGAATTATTTTGAAAACTCCTCCCAGTACGTGGAGAGCGGCGCTTTCTTCCGCATTCAAAACGTGACGCTGGGCTACACTTTCAAAAACATCAAATTCCTGAGCAACCTGCGGGTTTATGCCGAAGGGCAAAACCTGTATTTGTTCAGCAAATACAAAGGTTTCGACCCCGAAGTCAGCTCCAACGGCGGCTCGGAAGACCGCACCGCCGGGCTGGATTACGGGGCGTATCCTTCGGCGAGGACGCTGTTGATTGGCGTGAACGTGGGTTTCTGAAAATTCCTTTTTTCACGTCCTGCTGAGTCGCTCGAGGCTGTATCATAAGTCGTTAAGTACGCCTCCAAGTCGCTTTTGTCATCCTCGCAGAGGAACCGTCCTGTCCAGTGTGCCGTCTGCAAGTCGCTTTTGTCATCCTCGCAGAGGAACCGTCCTGTCCAGTGTGCCGCCTGCAAAAACGGCTTGCGGACGGCCCACTGGACAGGACGGTTTCTCTGCGAGG
>CAZHLB010000805.1:0-3455 GCA_964533005.1 uncultured Saprospiraceae bacterium | reverse complement strand
CCGGGTTGCTTCCGTAAGTCGTCTCGCAAGTCGGGTTGCTTTGCAACCTGACCTTTACGTTGTAGCTGCCCGCCGCCAAGCCTGGAAAGCTTGATGAAGTTTGGTAGCTCGACCCGTTGTTCACGCTGTATTCCAGTGTGCCTGAGCCACTTGCGCTGATGGAAATAGTGCCCGTCGGAGTGGCGCATGTGGGTTGCGTAACGGTGACGGAATTGATGGTCGGGGCGCTCGGCACGGCGTTGATGGTCACCGGGTTGCCTGTATAAGTCGCCACGCAAGACGGGTCGCTCAACAATCGAACTTTGATGTTGTAGTTGCCCGATACAAGCGAAGCGAATAAGGCTACCAACGAGTAAGTCGAGCCGTTGTCAATGCTGTATTCCAGTGTGCCTGAGCCACTTGCGTTGACCAGTATGGTTCCCGTCGGCACGGCGCAGGTCGGTTGCGTGAGCGTCGGAGCCGTGATGGTCGGCGGGGTGCAGCCGCCGGTGACCGTCACCTGCTTGGAATTCGTGCTAAAAACGGCGCAGTCGCCTGCGGAAAGAATTGCCGAAATGGTCTGCCCAACCCAGTTCGCCGGGTTCACGTTGGACGGCGGCGTAGCTCCACTCGATTTGTACGAAGCGCCATAAACCGTGTAAGAACCTGCCGTCAAACTGGTGAAATCGGAAGTAGCGTTCACTGCCGCCACCTGGCTGTTGGAATTGTTCACCGCTGCGTAAGTGTAGGCATAGTCTGCGCTCGGAGCCGTTCCGTTCAAATAAACTGCGCCCGGACCGGAAAAACTAACCGTCGTGTTGCCGTAGCCACTGGCAGATGAATAAACCATGACCCGGTAAAGTGTGCAGGCACTCAAGCTCATCACCGTCGAGAAAGGACTCGAACTGCTCGCCCCGCCGCCGCCCGTGTCATAGGCATTGGAACCAAAAAATGTGGAACTGCAAGGGCTGGCAACGTTGAAACCTGCCGAGGTGAAAATGGAAACGGCAACAAAACCGCCCGACGCCACGCTGACACCTATTTCGTAAACACCAGCGGCACTGACTGCGATGTCGAATGCTTCGTAGGCACGGGTGCCAGAGGTCACGCAAGTCGAGCCACCCTGTGCATTGGCAATGGCACGAGTGGCGAAGGGGTCGGCGGCGGTGACGTTGACCGTGTGGCTGGTGATAGCGGCGCTGCCGTAATATTTGCTCAAGCCCAAATTCAGCGCAGGGTCGCCTGAAGCGGCATTGACGGGGGTCACCGGACAGATGTTGCTACCGGCGGCGTTGCAGTTGGAAGTGATGGTGAAATTGGCGTTTGAAATGTCGAAAAACACCACGCAGGTATTCGTAGCGCTCTCTACCCGCATTCTCGCCTGCGTGGTGTTCGGCACACCCGCCGGAATGCTCACGCTCTCCGTCCCATCAGCCGCCGAAGTGTTTGAAATCAAGGTGTACGGGTACGTCAAACCCCCGTCAATACTGAGTTTGATGTTGACGTTTGTCAAAAAAGAAATGCCGTTCAGGTTCCAGGTGACAGTGGTCGAACCGCCTGCGGCGATGCTCTCCCCGCCGTTCGGAGCGGTCACCGCCAGGGGACCTTGCGCACTGACAGTGACTGCCAAAGACTGACAATGAATGCCACCGCCGTTGGTATTCCAATCCCTTGCGAACAGCCTGAAATTCAACGTTCTCGCTACGGACGGCAGCGGCTCGAAGCTCGTTGCGTAGGTGTTCGCCGCCACCAGGCTAATGTTCGGAAAAGTCCTCGAAGGCGAAGTCGTGGGCGGGTAGCTGCGAAACAAAGGCGCAATTGAACTGCCCGCAGCAGTCGAGCCAATGTAGCCTTGCGTAGGTGTGCCAGTCCCGTCTTCATCGTATTGTTCCCAAGAATAATAAACCACGTCGTTGTTGGCATCGGTCGCCGAGCCGGTCAGCGTGAAAGGCGTTGATTTTGGAATGGTGTGCGAGCCGCCGCAAGGATTGGCGTTCACGACCGGCGGCGTGTTGCCGGTGGAAGCAGCCGTGTGGCAGGTTTCGCCGGAGATGTAAGTATGCGCAGCCTCTAAGCTGTTGGCGTGGAAATAATTGTCCGCTACACCACTTTCGGGAATGTTGTTATCTGCTTGGCAACTGCTGCTGTAAGACATGATGGACGTACCGCTGCCGATTTCGTAAGCCGTTGTGGAACTGATGTTCGAGGTGCAACTGCCGCCAGTGCCGTTGAAGGTGTGTTTCATGTTGAACATGTGCCCGAACTCGTGCGATGACAACTGAATCCATCCATTGCTGGTGTTGGAAGAATTGCCGCTCCAGCCAGCCGCCTTCATCGGGCCCGTGCCGGAAATGGGAGCATAACTGCTATTGTCGCAAACCACTCCCAATGCCGCCACGCCGCTGCCACCGCTCGTGTAAGTGTGAAAAGCATGTCCGATGTCGTAGGTGCCGATGGGAAAATTTGCGGCGACCGTCTCTGCGGCTTGGAGGGTTCGATTACCAGCCGGGTCGAAGGGGTCGGTAGCCGGGTTGGTATAAATAACAGGCGTGAGCAAGGTGAAGCGAACGGCAAGTTCCCGGTCGTAAATCGCTTGAATAGAGTTCACCGACGCGGTCACCACTGCTGTCGCAGCAGGCACGGTAGCGCCATTTGCGTTGTAAAATTCGCCGGTTGCCACGATTGCCATTTCGTAGGTTCGGCGGGTTGCGCCGTTGCTGATGCTGTTTTTGGGCGTGCCTTCTTCGGCTTTGAACAAGTTTCCAATTTCATCGAAATTGCAAACTGCACCAGCCAAATCCACCTCATAAGTTACCTCATGCAAGACTGGGTCCAGCAAGTCAACCGGGTGGATGTTAGCCATTCCGGTTGAGGTGAAAATGACGCCGAACAAACCGTTCGGCGACACGGTCAGCCTGCCCTGCACCGCCGGTTTTTCAACTGCCTGAACGGAATACGTGCGGATGTTTGGAAAAGCGGCAGCAAAGTCCGCAGACATGATGGGCGACTCGACGACCTTAAAAAGCAGATCGCCACCTTCCGGCAAGGGCAAGGAAAACAGGAGCGGATTCGCTTGGGCTTCATTGGAAAATTCCATCGGCGCAGCCGCCAAGGACGAAGCGATGCTGTCAAGGTCGAGAGCAATTGTCCTCGAAGTTTGAGCTTGAAGCCCTTGCGCAACAGCGAGGGTCAAGGATAGAAACAGCAAAAATTTGTGGGAACGCAAAAAGGAGAAGAGGAGATGGGTGTACTGTTTTGTGAGTTTCATTCAGGATAGCTTTTGTAGTGAAGGAAAAAAATTCGGCTACAAAGCTACGTAGCTCCGCTTGTTTGGGAAAAACCAACAATGACGGAGGGAAAAACAATTTCGGACTTTGGCAAAACCCGAATCATCAACGTCGGCGAGGTTCAAAACCCTATACATTACCCATAGAATAGCCCCGGAGGGGCGGCGATGTTTGTAGCAATGCCGCAAC
>CAZHLB010000804.1:0-3456 GCA_964533005.1 uncultured Saprospiraceae bacterium | reverse complement strand
TATGTGAACTATGTGACTATGTGTTTAAAAAAGAAGTGTGTTGATGAAACACCCTGGATTTTGAGGAAAAACGCCCGTCAAAAAGGAATGTTGCCGCTTTCACGCAGGGTGTTTTGCAAGGTGAAAAACCCTTGCGTTTTTTCCCGCTCAAAATTTGCGCAGCAAAGCCATCCCCGTACCTTGCGCCAAGAATTGGACTACACCATTATTTCATCACCAAACTTTTCTTTTTCATTATGAGGAATTCCATTCTCATCTCCTCCGACTTGCAATCCTTGATTTTAGTGGACACCAAACAGGAAGACCACCGGCTCGCCATTGGCAAGCGGGGCGTCTTGCTCTCGGTGTTGGGGACGGACGTCTGCGCTACGGAAGTTCCGGCGGAACTGGACACGCATATTGCAAATTTGCTGAAGACGGCGAAGGCGTTTTATGAATTCGAGGTGAAAGACCCGGCGAAGCAGCAGCTTTGTATTACTTATAATGATGTGAATAATGCGGTTTGCATTATTGGTATATCGGACATAGCTGTTTCCTTGACAGCACCTGTCGAAATTCCAAAGAATAACGTCACCACGTTTATCGTGAAAATGAAGGAAACTCCAGGTACTGGATTGGCTTCAAGAATGGCAGTGTTGGCAAGGCTTGAAACGACTGGTACTGGGACTTCGATGAAGCGATTTATCAGATTTTACCACTTGGCAGCCATCGCTACAGCTTGATATTCAAACAAGTATCGGATACCTCGCCAGTATCCGATACTTGCTCCTGCAAATTTCAACCTCTCCTTAATTTTCTCTCCGCCCAAATGCTCAATTCTTCAACGCCAAGCAGGTTTCCTGCTTTTGGTCGTGATTTTACTTCATCCAAGTATTTTTTGAAATCAACAAGCGTGGCTTTGACTTCAGACAATGGCGCATTAAATATCTTTTTGACAAAAACATTCAGCACTTCATTTTCAAACTCTTCTTTTTTTAAGCCAAGCTGTTTATAAAAACGTTGAGTTGAGCGGATATCAGCCTCTGCTGCCTCTAATTCATCTAATTCAAAATTGGCAATAACTTTATAAAGTCGGATTACCCGTTGAATATCTTCCCTACCGCTTGTCTTCATACTTTCAATGATATGGCTCGCCCACTTTATACAGTTTTTATAATCGCCTACCAGAAAATATACAGTTGTAATATTGCCGACGAGTGGTATTGATTTTTTAAGCCCAAACTTGTTCAAACCATCAATGATTTCAGGCAAGAGTTTGTGTGCCTGGTCAAATTCACCTTGATTAAGCAGGTGCAATAAATTGGCTATGGACAGCCTTAAAAAGATGTTTTTTTGGTTGTGAAAGCTTGTACCTGATTCCTCATGCTTTAGCTTTTCCAGCCATTGTTTTCCAACTGGAAAATATTCTTCAATTTGGTTACAAATATTGACGAGGTTAGAAACATCATTGATATAGCGGTAAAATTCTTCCTCTTTAAATGCTCCATATCCGTCCCACCATTTCGCCGTTTCCAAGAAATAGTGATATACTTTTCTCCGCTCGCCAATTAAATTGAAATATGCTGCATTGCACAAAAAATACCGGCGCAATGCTTGCGGCGATTTGGGCTTATTTTCCTCGGTTAAAAGCTCAATTGGCAGCCTTTTTTTCAATTCTCGAATGCTGTTTTCATCCTTCAGGTTGAATTCACGAAATACTTCGAGCAATAGCCGATAATGCAGGTTCAAATATTTTAACTCCTCTTCGATTGCTTCCAAGTTCGACTCTCTTTCCCGGTCAAGTTTCTCAATATGCTCCAACTCCACCTTCGCCCTTCTATCAAACAGCGACACCTGCTCTTCCTTATTTATTTCCAGCAAAGTAAACTGGTCTTCCAACTCCCTCGCCATCGCCTTCGCCTCCATGATACGCTGCGTGGACTGGTCGTAAAGCCCCCGCTCGTACAAAAAACGGGCATCCATCAGCCGCTCCTTCACCTGCGCTGCCTTCGATGACGGGCTGCGGTAATCTCTCATGCTGCGAAGAATGGCTTCGTACAGGTAGGCTTTGTCGGAAGACAGGTTCTTGGCAAATTTTGCCTTCAATTTTTCCTCGTCCAAATCTTCCATGCCGCTCAAACTCTCGAACAGGCTCAGGTAGCGGCTGGCATCCCTGCCGCTCTTTTTGGCGTCGAGGACGAAGTAGCGCTTTTCCGACTTGGACATCGCTTTGATAAGGTGGAACAGGTTGTCTTTGCTTCTCATCTTGCCTTTTGGACGGGTGACTCACGTGGCGGGAAAAAAAAATTTCAACTTTTTTTTCAAACTTAGAAACTTCATCCGAACAGAGAATGCGTTTGGCGTTTTTGACCAAAAATTTAAGCATTCGGGTAGTTGCTCACTTTTGTAACTCGCTGAAAGTTTGCCGTTTACAAACGGTTTTTTTGCTCAAAAAAAATCTCACCTGTTCGCCGCCGCTTCATTTTTCAACCGTTAGAAACTTGAATTTGCCTCCTTTGCTTGATTGCAGCCCCCCTACCCTTACGCCTACATTTGTATCATCAATCAGGCACAACGAAGGTTGAGCCGAAAATTGAAAAAGACAATGGTAAAATTCTACCCCTGTTTTCCCCGACCATTGAAAACGAACATGCTCGAGGAAATGAAAAGCGGCTCGGAATTCCTCCACTCGACCGCTTCGCATTGATTTGTTGGTTTGGTTTTTCTGCCGCCTCCCGCCGGGAAAATTCAAATCAACAAATCAATCATTGCCTCAAGGAAAAAGTAAAAAGGCAAAAGGCAAAAGTGCCGGACGCCATTCAGAAAGCTGAGAAATATAGGATTACCGTTGCTTTTTAGCAGTCTTGAAACTACTGGCTCCATCCTTCTCAAAACTCTTGTTTCGCTATGAACAAACCCTCACGAACTAAAGGAATTGGAGCGGTTATAAGTAGTTATTTTCTGTTAACGGGTTTGCTGATATGCTCTTTAGCAAACCCCTTTTTGACAAGAAATGAGGGATGAGAAATGAGAAATGAGTGTGGAAACTCAAAACTTATAACTCTCATAACCGCAAAGAGATAATCGTTTTTTTCATGAGATAGGAGCTGTTCGGCTGGGATATGCAGCCGAACCTCTTTGTCAGGAAAGAAACGAAGCGTGTTTTAGTCTGGTAAAGTTGAAAGCAACTTCCAAATGCAAAAGCTGCTGCGACTAAACACAAAATTCAGGGAATCCCCCGGCGAGGGCTGGCAAGCATGGCTACCGGGGACTGGCTCTAAGGTTTGAAATCGGATGGAAGCTCATCGAATTTTCCCAATCGCCGATTATACAATTGGTTCGACGGGCATCGTTTCATCATCCGCCTCGACGGAGGCTCTCGCCTTTCCCTGTTTTTAGGTAGAAATATTGGGTGTTCTCATAGTGTGTGGGCTGCTTCAACGCCAAACGAGGTGCTTGGAGTAGTAAAATTTCCAG
>CAZHLB010000803.1:0-3473 GCA_964533005.1 uncultured Saprospiraceae bacterium | reverse complement strand
TTTTTGTTTTTTTTACAAAAAAAACCCTAAAAAAACCCCTGCCTCTGTCGAGGCTCTTGAGCCGTTTTAACAAAAAAAAGCCCCGAAAACGGGGCATTTTGGCGGAAAAACGAGGCTTGAAAATGCGTTTTAACAAAACCAAGCTTCAACTAACCGCCGCTTCGAGATGTCTTGCAGGAAACTTTAACAGCGAAAAATTCGAGTTTTAGTTCCGCCTTAACGCTAAAAGCACGGCAAAGCTAATAATTTCGGCTCGGCAAACTCGGACAGAGCAAGTCGAAGTAATTACAGTAAAAACTATCTCACGATGAAAAAAAATAACCTGATTGGTTTCCTGGTGCTGCTCCTCACCTTCGGGTGGTCGGGCTTGACGGTCGCTCAATACGATGACCTCTACTACGACCCTGACAAGGACGCAACCTACTCCGATTCCGACTCGGATGAGTACGACAACAACAGCTACTCCAACAACGACTCGGATGATGACTACAACTACGACGATGACGAGTACGATGACGAGGATAACGATTATCAGTATTCGTCCCGCATTCGCCGCTTCCACCGTCCGTACTACGGGTTCGACTACTACGACCCGGTGTACGTGGATGCTGGCTACTACGACCCATTCTATTATTCCAATCCGTTCTGGTCGCCGGGCGTCACGGTGTTGATTTATGACAGCCCCTGGTCGTACCGCAGCTATAGCCGCTGGAACAGGTGGAATCGCTGGAACTCAGGATTCTACTATTCTTCCAATCCATGGCGCAGCCGTTGGAATGACCCTTGGTACGGCGGCGGCAACACCTACATCATCAACAATAACTATTATGGTGGTGGGTACGGTGGCGGCTATGGCGGCGGAAATTATTATGGCGGCGGCTACGGCGGTGGTTACAGCAATATCTACTGCCCGCCAAGCTGGGGTGGCGGTTACAATTACAACACCGTCAACAACTACAACTACAACAATAACAACAGCGGCAGCAACCGTGGCAACCGCAACGACGGCTCGTACTACGGCAGCCGCAGAACTGGCAGCCAACCGAATGGCAATGGCAATTCCGTTGGTAACGGCGGCAATGGCGGCAACAACGAAGTGACCGGCGGTCGCAGCAACGAAGGCACTGAAAATAAGAACCGCACCCGCAAAGAAGTCCTCGACGAGGGTCGCACCAACACTTCACCGAATGAGGTGGAAAGGGAAAATGGTCGCACCAATCCTCGCACCTCGCCTTCTACGCAGCCGGAAGTTGAAAAACCGAATCGCCGCAACGATTCCCGTCGGGAGCGCTCCGAATTCGACAATCCTTCACGGGAGCCGGTGACGCCGAGGGAAGAACGTGCCGAGCCTTCTCGCCCTCGCCGTGAGGTGGAAGCGCCGAGAGAGGAGCGGTCAGAGCCTTCTCGTCCTCGGATGGAAACGCCTCGTGAAAATCCTCGCCAGGAGCGCACCATCGAGCAACCTCGCCGGGAAGCGCCCTCCAACCGGGGCGGCGGCGGCATAGACAATAGCCGCAGCAACAGCCGTTCGGGTGGCGGTGGAATTGAAAGAAGCAACCAAAGCCAGAGCCGCAGCAGTGGCAGCAGCATCGAAAGAAATGCTCCTTCCCGCAGTTCCTCTGGCGGCGGCAGTGCGCCGAGAAGCAATTCAGGCGGTGGCGGCAGCAACAGCAGCAAGTCTTCTTCGTCATCGAAAGGCGGCAGGGGAAATTGAGTTGCGAAACGTTAACCTGAAAGAACCACGAAAAAGTGGGTGGATTGAAAGCATGTCCACCCACTTTTTTTATGCCCAAATTTTAGCTTTAGGGCGCAAAAGATTTTGAATTAGGATGCGCAGGATTTTCAAGGATATTAAGGATTGGGACGTCGTCCCAATCCTTAATATCCTTGAAAATCCTGCGCATCCTAATTCAAAAAACTAAAGCCATGAAATACATTATCTGCCTCATTCTCATCATTTTATCCCTTCAAACCGGTACGTCGCAAAACCTCTCCGACGCCCTTCGCTACTCGACTTTGGAGGTCGGCGGCACTGCCCGCACAGTCGGCATCGGCGGCGCAATCGGCGCTTTGGGCGCTGATTTTTCTGTCCTCAGCACGAATCCGGCAGGCTTGGCTGCCTACCGGGCTTCGGAATTCACCTTCACGCCGGGCATCGAATACGCCACCGTTTCCGCCGGATTTGAGGAAACCGGCGACTTTTCGGAGGACGACAAACTCAATTTCAATTTCAGCAATATCGGCTTGGTCTTCGCCACGAATCCGCTCGATTCCAAGTGGAAGACCTCCGTTTTTGGCATCGGGCTGAACCGCCTGGCAAGTTTTCACCAAAATGTTTTTTACGAAGGCATCACTCCCGGCAGCATCACTGACCGTTGGCTGGAATTGGCAAACGGCATCGCACCCGATGATTTGGACGCCTTCGAAGCAGGGGTTGCCTACGACGGCGAGGCGATCTATGATTTTGAAAATGACAACACCTACCAAAGCGACATCCCGCCCAACGAGCCGGTGGATAAATCGCAGCGCCTGAAACGCAAGGGAGCCTACAACGAGTTGGTCTTTTCCTTCGGCGGAAACTACGCTGACAAGCTGATGATTTGCGCTACGATTGGCGTGCCACTGGTGGTTTTCGAAGAAGAAAAAACCTATCGGGAGACCGACCCGACCGACGCCATTGATGTCTTCGACGACCTCACTTTCACACAAAACCTGCGCACGGAAGGCGCTGGCATCAACCTCAAAGTGGGCATGATTTACCGGGTCAACCAGCAATTTCGCCTGGGTTTGGCTGCCCACTCGCCAACTTCGCTGGGCTTGGACGACAGCTTTTCCACTGCCATCACCTATAATTATACGCTCACCGGCGCAGAGCAAGGGCAAGCCGAATCTACGCCGGGCAACTTCGAATATCGCCTGCGCACACCTTGGCGGCTCATCGGAAGTGCAGGTTTTATTTTTGGTAAAAATGGTTTCCTCGCCGCCGAAGCGGAGTGGGTGGATTATTCGAGCGCCAAATTCAAATTCAAAGACACCAGCAACCCCGACGACCTCGATTTCCAGCAGGAATTGAACGATGAAATCAAAACCGAGCTTGGCTCCGCACTGAACCTCCGCTTCGGTGGCGAGTATGCCTACGACATTTTCAGGCTGCGAGGCGGCTATTCGATTTTGGCTGCGCCGCAAGAAAAAGATGGCGAAAGGATTGGCGCATTGAGCCTCGGCGCAGGCATCCGGTGGGAATATTTTTTTCTGGATTTGGCTTGGCGCAGGCAGGTGAACGATTTCCGAGATGTGCCTTATTTGACTTTCGATGCGCCGGAAAGTGTAGCAACGGGCGAAAGCAAAAGAGGAAAATTTTTGCTCACGGTTGGGTTCAAGTTTTAGGTAAATAGCATTCGGAGAGAGGTGGTTTTCAGAGAAAAATTTTGAAAAAATTTGGGATGTTTCATTTGTCGGTTGACAAAGAGGTT
>CAZHLB010000802.1:0-3482 GCA_964533005.1 uncultured Saprospiraceae bacterium | reverse complement strand
CCCAGGATAGTCTGAAGACTGTGCTACCGGGCACCCCTCAATCAGCGAAATCAGTATCAAATCTGCTCGCCTGTTTTCACATTGATTTTCCTCGCCAAATCCGCAGGAATGCGCACCTGCTTGCCTGCCTGCTCCACTTCCACAAAATCTTGCGCCTTGTTTTTTAATGAAAAAATCGTGTCCGGCATCAAACCCAATTGCCAGAGCCGGGCGGTCACTTGTTCGCTTGCTTGCTTCGCCGCAATCTTGCCTTGCTGCTCCAATTCCAACTGCAAAAGCGACATCTCCGGCAGCCCCCGGCGAGCGGGAATCGGCGAACCATGCGGGTCGGTGGTCGGGTAGCCGAGCGTTTTGTCCACCTCGTCGAGGATGTCATCGGAGAGCAGGTGCTCGTATTTTTCAGCGTCTTCGTGGATTTGCTCGGCACTCAAACCGACCTGGTTCGCTAAGTAAGTTTCCCACAAACGGTGCGCCCGCACGAGGCGGCGACCTTCCTCCCTGCCTTCCTGCGTGAGTTGCAGGCGGTCTCTTTCGAGCCAGTTTTTCGAGCGCAGAATTTCAAGCTGCTTGTGCATGATGTGGCGGTTGAAACCGAGCGGTTGAAGCAGGGTTTCCAAAGTCAAATTGTCACGCTGTTGGAGTTGAAAAGCCTGTTTGAGCGTATCTTCCAGGTGGATGCGGCGCTGGAGTTTCAGCTTTTGAAAATAGCTGAAAATCAAGCCTTTCTTCGGCGAAAGGAATGCCGCCAAGAGGTAAAAAATCGTCGCCGTCACCGCCATTGCGGGCCCCGGCGTGGTCTCGAATTGAATCGCCGCCATCAATCCCACCACCGCCGACAGCAAGCCAAAAAGCGCCGCCAGCATCAACACTTTTTGCAGCCGGTCGCTCAAAAGCAGCGCCGTCGAGGCAGGCGTAATCAGCATCGCCACTACCAAAATCACCCCCACCGTTTGCAACGAAGCCACCACCGCAAACGACAGCAGCAGCATCAAAAAATAGTGAATCACTCGCACGGAAATGCCCATCGTCTGCGCAATCACCGGCTGGAAAGTGGTGATAAACAAGTACCTGTAAAAAACGGCGACGCTCAACAACACGTAAACCGTGATGGCGGCGGTGAGCCAAAGGTCTTCGTTGGTCACCCCCAGCACGTTGCCAAAAAGGAAATCTTTCAGGTCGAGATGCACCCCCGGCTGGCGGCTGATGCTCGAAATTCCGATGACTCCGATGGAAAACATGGCGGTGAAAACGATGCCGATGGCGGCGTCGTTTTTGGTCTTCACGTTGCGCTGAATCCAGGTGATGACCACCGCCGAAAGCAGCCCTGCCGTCACCGACCCGGCAAAAAAGCCGAGCGTGCTTTGACCCACAATTTGAAAGGCAATCACGACGCCCGGCAGGATGGCATGGCTGAGTGCGTCGCCGATGAGCGCCATGTTGCGCAGCACGATGAAGCAGCCCAACATGCCGCACATCACGCCGACCATGCAGGAGGCGGCGAGGGCTCGGAGCGCCCAAGGTTCTTGCAAATGTTGGAGGATGTCGTTCATTTCATTATTTGGTGAATTGGTGATTTGGTGAGTTGGTGTGGGGACGTCGGACGTCCCACACCAACTCACCAAATCACCGATTCACCAAGTTTTTGCCTGTCAACTAAAGTCAATTTCCGTGTTGTCCCCAATGTTCAAACTCTGCCGAAAACCAGTGATGCTCGTATCATTCCCAATCACCGAATGCTTCAAAACCACCTCCCGCAGCAAGGCATAATTTCCAATAATCGAATCCTTCACAATGCTCGACTCCACCCGGACGTGACTACCGATGGTGACATGAGGCCCCACGATAGAATTGCCGATTTGGCAATTTTCGCCAATGCTGACCGGGTGAATCACAATGGAATTGTCAAACTCCGGCAGGTTGTCGCTGGCGTATCCTTCCTTGTCGAGCAGCAGAGCGTTGGTTTCCAGCAGGCTTTCCCGTCTGCCGCAGTCGAACCAGTTGTCCACCGGTATGGTCGTGAACGGGATGCCTTTTTCGAGCATTCGCTGGATGCCATCGGTGAGCGGGAACTCGCCTTCGGTGCGCAGGTCGTTTTTGATGTTCGTTTCGAGGGCGTCGAGCAAAGCGCCAACTTCCCGGATTTTGTAAAAACCGACCATCGCCAGGTTCGATTTGGGGATTTTTGGTTTTTCAACTACCCGCTTCACCCGCTTTTTTTGTTGGTCGAACTCGACCACGCCGAAATTTCTCGGCTCAGCCACTTTTTTCACCGCCAGGCAGGAAACGGGCGAGTCAATCATTTTCTCAAAATCCATTTCCACAATGGTGTCGCCAAAGAAAATGACGAGTTCGGAGGCGTCTTTGATGGTTTCCCGTGCCGTCCAAATGGCATGTCCGGTGCCGATTCGCTGCTCCTGGCTGACGAATTGCCGCCGCAGCGAAGGATAACTCGTCTCGATATAGTCTTTGATTTTTTCCCCCAGATAGCCAATGATGAACACAAAATCCTCGACCCCCAAGCTCAACAGCCGGTCAATGATGAAAGAAAGGATAGGCTTGCCTGCCACTGCGATGAGCGGCTTGGGTTGCGTGTAAGTCAAAGGTCGAAGTTGTGTGCCTGCGCCGGCGACCGGAATGATTGCTTTCATAATTTAAAAGTACAGCCGAACCCCAATTCGGCTTTGCATTTTCAGCCGAACTGGGGTTCGGCTGTACGGTTGGCAAATATGCTTGAATTGCTGCCAGCCGCCAGCCGCTTTTTTCAAAAAATCCAACGTGCCGGGCAAAACTTTGCAGGCAATGCCTACCTTCGTTTCACATTCTTCGCTAAGAAATACAGGACGAACCACACAAAAGCTCCGTTCTATGGCTTACTACAATCAATTTGAAGACCGCCAGCCCGCCATTCTGTCTGCCAACCGCAACCACCTGGCTTGCAACAGCATCCTCGATACCATCGGCTGGACGCCGCTCATCCGCTTGCACAAAATCGTTCGTGGGCTTGCCCCGGCGGTTTATGCCAAATGCGAAGGCTGCAACCCCGGTCATTCCGCCAAAGACCGCATTGCTTTACACATGATTGAGCAGGCGGAAATGACCGGCAGGCTCCGCCCCGGCAGCACAATCATCGAAGCGACCAGCGGCAACACGGGCTTCAGCATCGCCATGGTCGCAGCCATCAAAGGCTACAAATGTGTGCTCACCGTCACCAGCAAAATCTCGAAGGAAAAAATTGACAGCCTCGAAGCCATGGGCGCAGAGGTGATTGTCTGCCCGAAAGAGGCGAGGGCGGAAGACCCCCGTTCCTACTACAAAGTGGCGGAGCGCAAGGCGAAAGAAATTCCCAACTCGCTCTACCTCAACCAGAATTACAATACCGAAAACGCTCGTGCGCACTACCTGACCACCGGTCCCGAAATCTGGCAGCAGACGCAAGGCAAAATCACTTGCCTCATCGCCAGCGCAGGCACCGGCGGCACTCT
>CAZHLB010000801.1:0-3484 GCA_964533005.1 uncultured Saprospiraceae bacterium | reverse complement strand
CTCTCGACGATTACCTCAACGATTATATGGACGATGACGAAGCCAGCTACAAGCTGCGGGGCGATAGTTACGCCCAGGAAGACGACAACAAAACCTTGCCCATCGCCGTCGAAGACACTTTTCACGAATACCTGGAGCAGCAACTTGGAATGCTGGATTTCAAGGACGAGCGGGAAAAAACCATCGCCCGGCAAATCATCGGCAGCCTCGACGACGACGGCTACCTGCGCCGGGAACTCGACGCCATCCTCGACGACCTCGCTTTTTCGCAAGGCATCAATGCCCGTCCCGACGAACTCAAGCATTGGTTGAGCCAAGTCCAGCGCCTCGAACCGCCGGGCATCGGAGCGAGAAATTTGCAGGAATGTTTGCTCCTGCAAATTGATGCAAAACGCAGCCGTGACGAAATCACGGCGGAGGACAAGCGCATCCTCACCATCGCCTACAAAATCATTCACCAATACTTTGACGAGTTCACCAAAAAACATTTTCAGCGCCTGCAACGGCAACTGAACCTGGCGGACGAGGAAGAATTGAAGGAGGCGATTGATGAAATTCTGAAGCTGAACCCCAAGCCCGCCAGCGGCTACGTCGGCTCGACCCGCAGTAATTTGTACATCCTGCCGGACTTCATCATCATCAACAACGACGGGGTTTTGGAGCTAAATCTGAACTCCAGAAACGCTCCCGACCTGCACATCAACGGTCATTACAAAGAGATGCTGCGGGCATACAAAGACGCCGTGAAAGGCAGGCGACCGACCCGCAATGAGCGGGAAGCGGTGATGTTCATCAAGCAAAAAATTGACGGCGCAAAGTGGTTCATTGATGCCATCCGGCAGCGGCAGCAGACCATGTTCAACACCATGTACGCCATCATGAACTACCAGTACGACTACTTCCTGACCGGCGACCAAAAACGCCTGCGCCCCATGATTTTGAAGGACATCGCCGACATCACCGGGCTGGATATTTCGACCGTTTCGAGGGTGGCGAACAGCAAATTCGTGCAGACGGAATTTGGCACGAAGCGCCTGAAAGACTTCTTCTCGGAAAGCCTCCAGACGCAGGACGGCGAGGAAGTTTCGACCTTAGAAGTGAAGAAAATCCTGACTGACATCATCGGCGCAGAGAATAAGCGCAAGCCGTTTTCGGATGAAAAACTGAAAAGCATGCTCACCAAAAAAGGCTACAACATTGCCCGGCGGACGGTGGCAAAGTACCGGGAGCAGTTGAATATTCCGGTGGCACGGCTGCGGAAGGAGCTTTGAAACGTAGCCCGGCTTTCCAAAGCCGGGCGTCTGCGAACCTGCCCGGCTTTGGAAAGCCGGGCTACGAAGGCGAGCTTTCCAAGTTGGGAAGCTCGCCTTTTTTTGTACCCGGCGCTGCATTTGACGGCGCAGGTTTCCGCAGGCAGCTTGTCAGGATTTAACTTGGGGCTTTCTTCATTCAAATCCTACCATCATGAAAGCACTGCTTTTTCTCGTTTCCTGCCTTTGTTTTTCAACGATGTCTTTCAGCCAAATCGAAAGAACCTCCAACCTTGGATTTAACGATGCCTGCGTAAACCTTGCAAAAACCGCCGGGCAACAATACCTCTTGTTTCATGGCGGCGGCGGCGGCGACGGGTGGAGTGCCGTTTCCATACGGGACAGCTTAGGCAATTTTGAGGCTTCTTACAATCCGAGTTTTCATTACAACGATGGCATTGACCTGGTTGAATTGCCGGATTCCACCTTTCTGTCTTTGGCTTCTGAATTTCAATGCGATATTATTTTCTTCGTCCTTGTAAAGCTTGACAAGAATTTGAATGAGTTATGGTATAAAATTCCGCAAGGCGACTTTGATTATTATTCAAAACTCGCCGCAACGAGTGATGGCAGTATTTTTTTGATGGGCGAAAGCGAAGCTACTCTTCAAAAATTGGACAGCTCTGGAGAGGTGATTTTTGAAAAATTCTATCCTGGCTTCAGCTTCAAGGATATCAAGGCAATTGACGGTGATTCTCTTTTGATTGCCACCTCGGAAGGATTGCTCATCTTGGATATTGCCGGAACAGTGCTTTCCGTTTTCAGCGATTTTCAATTTGACCGCCTTGAAATCTCAAATACCGAGCATGTTTGGGGTCAAAGCGGCGACACTTTGTACCAGGTCTCGCCAAATTTCAACCTGGTGAATTCCCTACACCTTCCAGGCAAAACCATTTCAGACTTTAGCGTTTATGAAAACAAAATAGGGCTGCTCACCGACCTGTCCGAGGTCTTTATTTTTAATGATGCCTTGATGCCGCTCGGCAATTTTAATGCGGACAGCGAAAGCGAGCGCTACCTGGCAATTTTATTGGAAAGCGACAAAGTCGCATTGGGAGGCACGGTCAGTTTTGGCTCGAACAATAAAGGCAACAGTGCTGCAGTGCTCAAGACCTTTTTATTTGTCGGCAGTTCTTTGCAAGAAAATCACGACAGTGGCGCAGTGGGTATTGAATCGGAAGAACTACCAACCATCGTTGAGGATAACTATTATAAAGTGCATTTTAATGACCTGTTCGTTACCGTAAAAAACAACGGTTCATCAACATTGGAAGGAGTCAACCTCAATATTCAGTTTCCGATGATTTACCTGCCTTTCTGGTGCCCGATTTACCAAGATTTTAGCAAAGGCTTTGGCAACCTGTCCGTGCCGCCAGGCGAAACGGTGAAGTTGGATTGGGGACAATTAGAAGTTTGGTTTGGCAGCGCTCAACCTTCTCCAGAACAAATTGAACTCTGCTTTTGGACTTCCTCTCCCAATGGCAAAGTTGACGACGACCGGTTCAATGACTTGCATTGCACCAGCTTTCTCATCAATGGCACGGCAAATCCATCCCTCATCGAGTTCAATGTTGCTCCTAATCCTTCGTCGGGTGAAATAGACTTACATTATTCATTGCCGGACGGCGCAACCGTCGAGGCGAGCATTTTTGACAGCTACGGCAGGTTGATTCAGGTTTTTGACATGACCGCTCCGGCAGGCAGTTTTTCCATGAAAGATTTCCCGGCAGGCATGTACCTGCTCGTTTTGAAAATTGACGGGCACGTGGTTCGGACGGAAAAGCTGGTACGGATTTGAATGCCTGCGTTTGCCACCTTTCCGAAAGTTGACAACTTTCGGAAAGGTTAGTTCGCCGCCGCAGGGTAAAAAAAGATGCCCAACCCTTGCCCCGCTTTTTATCTCCTCGCTAACTTGCCTGCCCACGCTCGTCGGAACCTCCTTTCCCTCAATCCTTTGTACAATGAAAAGCATTGCCTGCCTCGCCGTTTTTTGCCTGATTTTTTGCTCGTTCTCAGAGATGAACCCTACACTGCGAGCGGATTTTTTGAATGATAATTTTGAGATGTTTCACAGCAGTGAAAAAGTAGTTGACACATTTTTAGAGTCGAGCCGAAAGCTGACAGGTGGGTGTTTTTTGTTGGTGGGGGTGGGATAAGATAATAAGTATTTATTG
>CAZHLB010000800.1:0-3488 GCA_964533005.1 uncultured Saprospiraceae bacterium | reverse complement strand
GAAAGACTGCAAGAGACTGGCTTGAGATGTCATCCGGGAAAAAATTTCATTTTTTCCCGGATGACATCTCCGGCTCAATTCCCTCCCAAAATCAAAGGCAACCCATCCTGCCCGCTCCCCACGATAATCACCTTCGTATTTTGCGAATTGGCAAGCAGCAAAGTCGCTTCGATACCCTTGTCTTTCAGGATTTTATCGGTCAAACTGGCATTCAAAATCTGATTGGATTTCGACTTCGCTTCCGCCTCGATGATTTTCCGTTGCGCCTCCTGTCGCTCCTGCTGCAAGATGTACTCGTACTTGAGCGCCGACTGTTCCGCCTCAATTTTTTCCTCGATGGCATTTTTCACCTTTTCCGGCAAGGCGATGTCCCGGATGAGTGTCGCCCGCAGTTCCACGAAGTTTTTGCTCAAGGCATCTTCGATGGTCTTGTTGAGCAGCGCCTGCACCTCCTCCCGTTTGGTGGAATAAAGCTCCTCCGGCTGGTACCGCCCCAGGATTTTCCGAACGGCGGAGCGGACTTCCGGGCGCACGAGCGTGTTGAGATAATCCTTCCCAAACTGCTCGTGCAGGTAGCCGATGCTGTCGAAGAGCGGATGCACCCGCACGGTCACATCTACTTTGATGTTCAAGCCGTTGCTGGAAAGTATTTCCATGGCTTCTTCCAATTGTTGCTCCCGCACGTCATAAACGTACATCGTGTTCCAGGGAGCAACTGTTTGAAAACCAGGCTGATAGACGTGGTCTCTGTCCAAGCCTGTGCTGAACGGGCGGAAAATTACGCCCCGCTCGCCTGCGTCTATGGTCAGGAAAGTGGAACCGGCGAAAATCAAAAAGACGATGAAGCCGATGGCGATGAAAATGATGGTTGAAACTTTTCGATTCATTGTAGTTGAGTTTTGAAATGATTTGGGAAAGGTAGCGAAAGGCAGGCGTCCGTGCTTGGAAGGGAAGAAATATGCCGCTCAGATGCGATTGATTTTAGACGGAAAAAAATCTGCGGGGAAATGCCTGTGTCGTTCAAAAAGAGGCAATTTTTGAGTCCACAAAATTTTCAAAAAATGAACAACGCAATGCAAACCATGACACCCACCATGATTCCGAACAATGCCCACGAAGAAATTCCGGGCAATCCTTCCACCGCAAAAAGCAGCAAGGTCAAACTCAGAATGAGCCTCGAAGAGGGCAAGCCGCTGCGTGTTTTGAGCGAAGCCGATTGGCAATTTTGGCTGGAAAACGGCTACGTCGTGATTAAAAATGCCGTGCCTCGTGAGCAAGCCTTGCAGACGGCGCAGTTCCTCTGGGAATTCGAGGAAAAAGACCCCGGCGACCCGGAAACCTGGTACACCCCGCCTCGTGCGGAAATGAAAATGAAGGAACTGACCAATACGGGCATGGTCGAAGTCTATAACCATCAATTTTTGTGGAGCAACCGCCAAATGCAAAGGGTGTATGAAGCATTCACCGACATCTGGGGCACGGACAAATTGTGGGTCACCATTGACCGGGCGAATTTGAATTTCCCCCTGCGCCCCGGCTTCGAATACAAAGGCTTTATTCATTGGGATTACGACCCGGAAACGAAGCCGCAAAACGTGCAAGGCGTCCTGGCGCTCGCCGACCAGATGGACGAAAACATGGGTGGTTTTCAGTGCATTCCCGAATTGTTTCGCACGTTCGATACCTGGAAATTGACGCAGCCCGAAGACCGCAACCGCTTTCAACCGGACACGACCGGCTTTGAAAACCATTTCGTCAAAGTGAAAATGGAAGCAGGCGATTTGCTGATTTTCAACAGCAGCCAGCCGCATGGCATCCGCCCCAACAATTCCGAAAACGAGGTTCGCATAGCTCAATATATTTCCATGATGCCTGCCGAGGAAGACAATGCAGCCTTGCGGCAATGGCGCATCAATTCCTGGAAAAACCGCATCGCACCCGATGGCTACGCCTTCCCCGGCGACCCCCGGAATTGGGAGCAAACCAAGTATGAAGCGGCAGTTTTGAATGAGTTGGGGAAAAAATTACTGGGGCTGGAAAGCTGGTGAATAAGTACAGCGTCAATTAGGTCTCTTTCACTTTGATTAAATGATTGCAGATTAAATGATTACATGATTTTAGATGGAATGGCAGATGTTGGGATGGGCGATGGTGCAGCACATCGCCCATCCCAACATCTGCCATTCCATCTAAAATCATGTAATCATTTAATCTGCAATCATTTAATCAAAAAAGCCCTGCGACAAGGACAGCTTTTCAAGCCGTTCCTGCGCAGGGCTTTTTGTTTGAATCAGAAAACCCAAATCAAACCATCATTTCATCACAATCACTCGCTGCACCACACTCTCGCCTGGCGCAACAAAATGCACGAAATACAAGCCCGCCGGCAAATTGGAGATGTCCAAATTGAAGCGGTTCGAGCCTTTGTGGAAGGCCCGGTTTTTCTCGGACAGCACCACTTTGGCATGTGAATCGAACAGGAAAATATCGGCAGCGCCGCCGTTTTCGAGCTTCATTTCAACGGTCAGGTGGTCGCCAGCCGGTTGCGGGAAGACGTTGGCGAAGGTTGCTCCGAGATTCCCGGCAGGCTTTCCGGCCGCCTGGTCAGAACCGTCGCCGGGTTTGAAGCTGGGCGTGATTTTCACCACCGCTTCGTCGTCCTCGTTGGGCGTGGGAGGCGTGCCGTTGTTGGGCGCAGAGTCCACGTCGGGTTCGGATTGGGCAATCACCTGCACGTAATTTGTCACGTCCACATTGTCAACCAGGGTGAAAAGCACCAGCTTCAGATTGGCGCTTTCGCCACTGTTCAGAACTGGAATATCCCACCGTTGGAAGAATAGATTGTAAGTGCCTTTGTCGGTGGTGTTTGCCGTGTGAACCAAGCCGTTTGGCAAGCCCGCAGAGACGGAAACGCCGGTGGCGGGGTCGGTTCCAGCGTTGGTCAGGGTGACGGTGTAGGTGACGTTGGTGAAGACGTCATAGGTGAGTTTGTCTGCGACAATGCTCAGTTCGAGGTCAACGCCGGCAGCGCCGCCGCCTGCTTTTGCCACCTTGCCGCCGCAGTAGCCGTCGCCGTTCCAGGGCTTTTGCAGGTAGGGGAAGCTCGCTTGAAAAGTAGTGTCGTTGGTATTGACGCCGGTGCGGTAAGTCAGCACGTCGAGCAAGTCTGTCGTAACCGGGCTGGTTGAAGTGCCGGGAATAAAATCATCATACCACAAGCCAATCGCAGCGAGAACAACGCCTGAAACTGTCTGCAACTCGATAAGCGTCACGTCGTCTTCCAGGCGGCGGCCATTCGGAAAGCCGTCCATGTTTGGAATGAACTGGAGCGCAGTCGAGGCATTGTAAGCCGGGTCGGTCAAACCAAGAACCGCCGCCTGCACCAAACCCAATGGGCTAAAATTGGGGTCGGTGCGGGGCGTCGGCGGCACTGCCATATTCAGCCGCAACATATCCCCGCCATTGGGCAAGAAGTTATTGATGAAAGG
>CAZHLB010000799.1:0-3494 GCA_964533005.1 uncultured Saprospiraceae bacterium | reverse complement strand
CCCAATCCGCGTCATCCGCGTTCCCATCCTCCTCGCGTCCCACAAGAATTGTCAGAGAACTATGATTTTGAACATGCTGTCTAGTCGGTAGAATTGCGTGCAAACTGGCAGGAGAGTCACCGGGAGTCGAGGGCGAGCGTTAAAGCCCATTCTTTTCTACCTTAAAAATCGTGCGCTACAAACTTCTATTTACTTTTCGCTCGTCATTGCGGCAGGTGATTTTTTCAAACAGCATTTCAAAATCATCTCTCCATTAAGCCTTAAAACTCGACACCTTATGCGCATCATTTTCTCTCTTTTTGCCCTTTTCTCTTTCCTCGATTTTCTGATTGCCCAAGACGGCGCAACCTCGACCCGGACGCAGGAAATAGGGCTGAACGCAACCTCTCTTTTCAACGAATTTTTCGACTTCAACAACGACCCGACCGCTCTCGTGCCTTACCACTTTACTTATAAAAGCCTGAATGCCAACGGAAAAGGCTTCCGCATGGGCGCTGGTTTAAGCTCGAACCGGAGCAAGGGGCAACCGAACAACAATTTCTCTTCCGGCGAGGAACAACACCGCAACTTTGCCAGTGTCAGCTTGCGCTTGGGATGGGAGCGCCAGTGGCAAATCGCCAAACATTGGTCGCTGGTACATGGCTGGGATGGGCTGACAGGCTTCAATCATTCAAAATTTACCAACACCGAGGGCAACGACGAGGTGAAGTTGACCGACAACCGCATTCACGTTGGCGTTGGGACGCTGATTGGGATGCAGTTCATGTTCAACGAAAAAGTGGGTTTGGCGACGGAAGCCAATCTGTACCTGATTCATACTTTCGGAAGCACCAAGGAAGAGTTCAACGGCTTTTCCAACGAAGAGGACGATTCAGACCCGTTCAACATCACCAGCCTCGACTTCGACCTGCCGACCAATCTGTTCATTTTCATGCGATTTTAAAATGGGGGTAAAAATGTCTTTTTTCAAAAACGACATTTTTATGCCTACCTAAACCAAACAACATGAAGCAGTTATCCTTTTTTTTCGCTTTGTTGACGACGCTGCTGCTGGCATTTTCCGGTTGCCAAAAAGATGACGAGCAAGCATCCGCCCTCCGCCTGCCCAAGTTGCCGGAGCAACCTTTTCAATACGTTTCCTCCTCGCCGCCGCAACTGGCGATTGGCAGTGGCATCATTGTCATTTTTGACACAACGTCATCCATCATTCCCAATTATTTTAACCCCGACAACCCACTCACCAATGCCGGGGCAACGCTCGGCAGGGTGCTTTTTTACGATGGGCATTTGTCGAAAAACAACCTCATTTCCTGCGGCTCTTGCCACGTGCAGCGACACGGCTTTGCCGACCCGAACCAGTTTAGCCAAGGATTCAAGCTTGAAAAAACGACCCGCAACTCCATGGCAATTGCAAACGCTCGCTTCGCCCGGAATTATTTCTGGGATGTTCGTGCGAAAAAACTGGAGAAGCAAGTGATGATGCCCGTTCAAAACCACCTGGAAATGGGCATGGAACTGCTGGAAGTGTTGCCGGGTAAATTGCAGTCACTGCCCTACTATCCTGCCTTGTTCGACGCCGCTTTCGGCAGCCAGGACATCACGGAGGAGCGCATCCGCTTCGCCTTGGCGCAATACCTGCGCAGCATGAATTCCTTAGATTCAAAATATGACCGGGAAGCGAAAACGGGCTTCGCTAATTTTACCCCGCTCGAAAAAATGGGTTTTGAACTCGTCACCAGATGGAACAGCAAAGCCAAATGCGCCTCGTGCCACGGTGGGATTCTGTTTGACGGGTGGACTACCCACAACATTGGCTTGGAACAGGAAGGTGGCGACCAGGGCGCTGGGGAAGGAAGATTCAAAGTCCCCTCTTTGCGAAATATAGCCGTGACGGCGCCTTACATGCACGACGGGCGTTTTCAAACGCTGGAAGATGTGGTCGAGCATTACAACCAAGGCATCCAGCCGAATCAAAACCTGAGTTGGGACTTACGGAACGACGATAACAGCCCGCTCCGGTTGAATCTTGACGAGGTGGAAAAACGGGCAATTATTGCCTTTTTGAACACCCTGACGGATGAGCAATATTTGACCGACCCGAAGTTTTCCGACCCGTTTAAATGACCCATGCAATTGATAAAACGCTCACGTGTCGGATACCTTTGAGGTATCCGATACGTGGGGATGTTTCCATTCCGCCTGCCGCTGTCCGCCTTCCGATTTTTTGAAATAAACCTCTGTCAGCCACCCGATAATCTTCCTCGCCCGTTCCTCCCAAGTCAATTCTTTCACCGAAGCGGCGGCGTTTTCGCAGATTTTCAAATGAAGCGCCGGGTCGTTCAGCAGGCGCTCGATGGCACGTGCGCAGTCGGCGAAGTTGTTCGGCTCGACCAAAAGCGAGTTATATTCATGCACGAGCACTTCTTCCATGTCGGGCTGGCGAGGTGCGACGACGGGGCGACCGGCGGCGAGGTAAAGGAAAGTTTTGAAAGGCAAAACCGTCCTGCCGTGCTTTTCCAGCGGAGCGGAATCAGGCGGAATGATGAGTGCATCGGCAGCGTAGAGGTATTTTGAAACCTCTTTAATGGGTTGATAACCAGTGAAGACGAGATTTTTTGCCTGCCGCTCTGCGGCAAAATTTTGCAGGCGCTCGATGTCCGTCGGTGTGCCGCCAACCAGCACAAAATAGATGCCGGGCAGCAGCGCCGCCACTTCGACGAGACTTTCCATGCCTTTGTTCGGCTGCATGTTTCCGGTGTAAACGACGTAGCGATTGCCCGTTTCCCAACCCAATTTTTGCCTCGCTTCAGTCTTCGTCAGCATGGGCTGCATGTCTGCGAAATCGAAACCATTGTGGCAAACCAAGAGCTTTTCCTCTGGAAAACCCGCCCGCTGCATGGACTTTTTGGCAATGTCGCTGTGCAAAATCATCCCCAGGAAATTGGGTTTGTGCGTCCACTTCGACAGCCAGCGAACCAGGCGGGGATACTCGTCTCCGAATTTCCGGTAATGCTCGAAAACCGTGTTTTTCCCAAGCGCAACGCTGGCGATGGCGATGAACTCATTGCGGGTATAAACCAGGTCAAACCTTTTTTTCGAGGCATAAATCAGCGAAGCAACCAGGTGCGTAAATTTTTCCAGGCGGAACGTGCTGGCAGGCAAAAGAAAAAGCAATTGCTTGATTTTCAGCTTGGTGGAAACGTTGTAGTAGGCATAAATAGCGTCCTCCGTGCGGTAGCCGGGTTTGAGCAGGTCGTTCCATTGGACGGGAATGACCAGTTCAAAATCGAGTCCCTGGCTCGCCAGCGCTGCGGCATTTTTGATGACTTGCTGCGTATTCGTAGCGGGATGCGGGTATCGCTCGTCGGAGATGAGGGCAACTTTGAAGGGCGTTTTTTGTGAGCCGGAAGGCTGGTTGGAAGTGCGATTGGTCAGGAATTGCTGCTCGTTCATGCGGCAAAAGTAATTGGTGATTGGTGATTGGTGATTGGTGA
>CAZHLB010000798.1:0-3498 GCA_964533005.1 uncultured Saprospiraceae bacterium | reverse complement strand
CCCGACCAAATCTTCCTCGGAAACGGCAGCGACGAAGCCATTGACTTGCTCCTTCGCATTTTTTGCGAACCTGGGAAAGATGAAATTTTGGTTTGCCCACCCACCTACGGCATGTACGAAGTGGCGGCTGCCGTGCAAAATGTGGCGGTGAAAAAGGTCTGGCTGGATTCAGTGTCGCCAAACTCCAGTTTGGCGAAAAGCAACTCCGCCAAACTGGAGTTTGGCGGCACTTTTCAGTTGCAGCCTGAAAAAATCCTCGCCGCCGCCAGTCCTCAGACGAAGCTGCTGTTCCTCTGCTCGCCCAACAACCCGACCGGAAACTTGCTCGACCCGGCGGCGGTGGAATTTTTGCTGCAAAACTTTCCCGGCATCGTCGTCGTGGACGAAGCCTACCTGGATTTTTCCGGCACCAATTCCTGGTCGCAACGCTTGCCTGAATTTCCCAACCTTGTCGTTTTGCAAACCTTCTCGAAAGCCTGGGCGCTGGCAGGTCTGCGCCTCGGAATGGCTTTCGCCAACCCTGAAATCGTACACTATATTAATAAGGTGAAATACCCCTACAACCTCAACCAATTGACCCAACAAACGGCGCTGCGTCTGCTCGAAGAAGACCTGGCGAGCGGCAAAGTCAGCCGTGCTATCGCTGACCTGATTCTCGAGCGGCAACGGCTGGCTGATTTTTTGGAACGCCTGTCCAATGTGGTGAAAGTTTACCCCAGCGACGCCAATTTTTTACTGGTGAAGTTCCAGGAGGCAGCGCCGGTATTTGATTTTTTGAAAAAGCATGGCATCATCGTTCGAGACCGCTCCGGCGAGCCCCTTTGCGAAAATTGTCTGCGAATCACGGTTGGCACGGCGGCGGAAAATGAAATATTTAGAATTAGGATGAGCGGGATGTTCAAGGATATTAAGGATTGGGACGCACGACCCAATCCTTAATATCCTTGAGCATCCCACTCATCCTAATTCAAAAAAAAAATGAAAAAAGCCCTCTTCATTGACCGGGACGGCACCATCATCGAGGAACCGCCCGTCACCGAGCAAGTTAACACGCTGGAGGAACTCGTTTTCCGCCCCGGCGCTATCCGAAATTTGTACAAAATCGCCACCGAACTGGACTACGAATTGGTCATGGTCACCAACCAGGACGGACTTGGAACACCCGGCTACCCGGAGGAAAACTTCGCCAAAATACAAGGCAAACTCCTGCAAATCCTTGAAAACGAAGGCATTCGCTTCGACGCCATTTTCATTGACCGCAGCTTTGCCCACGAAAATTTGCCCACCCGGAAACCCGGCATTGCCATGCTCACCGCCTACCTCGACAGCAGCTACGTCCTGGCGAACAGCTACGTCATCGGCGACCGGATGACGGACATTCAACTGGCGAAAAACCTCGGCGCAAAAGCCATCGCCTTGCGAGCGGGCTTCGATTTGAGGCAGGTGGAACACGAAGCGGCGTTCGTGGCGGACAGTTGGGATGAAATTTATGCCTACCTCCGGCGACCGCCTCGTCAGGCAACTATTCACCGAAAAACGAAGGAGACAGACATTCGCATTACATTAAATCTCGACGGGGTCGGCAAAGCCAAAATCCGCACCGGCATTGGTTTTTTTGACCACATGCTTGAACAGATTGCCCGCCATGGCAGCCTCGACCTCCACCTCGAAACCACCGGAGACCTGCACGTTGACGAGCACCACACAGTCGAAGACACCGCTATCGCACTCGGCGAAGCCTTCGCCCAAGCCCTCGGCGACAAACGGGGCATCGAACGCTACGGCTTTTGCCTGCCGATGGACGACTGCCTGGCGCAAGTGGCGCTTGATTTTGGCGGAAGAAGCTGGCTGGTTTGGCAGGCAGAATTTCACCGGGAAAAAATTGGCGAGCTGCCGACGGAGTTGTTTTCTCACTTTTTCAAATCCTTCTGCGACGGCGCTCGCTGCAACCTGAACGTCAAAGCCGAAGGCACGAACGAGCATCATAAAATCGAAGCCATTTTTAAAGCCCTCGCCCGCAGCTTGAAAATGGCGGTGCGGCGGGACGAACGAAGCAATGAATTGCCTTCGACGAAGGGAGTGCTTTGAAAATCAACCTCTCCGAAAGTTTGAAACTTTCGGAGAGGTGAGTCCCGAAAAAAAAAATCATGAAAACAGCCATCGTAAAATACAATGCCGGCAACATCCGCTCCGTGCTGAATGCCTTGGAAAGACTGGGCATCGAAGCCATTTTGACCGATGACCCAGGCGAGCTTCGCCGGGCGGAAAAAGTCATCTTCCCCGGCGTCGGCGAGGCGAGCACGGCGATGAAATATTTGAGAGAAAAAGGCTTGGACGAGGTCATCCGGCGGCTCGAACAGCCGGTGCTTGGCATCTGCCTCGGCATGCAATTGCTCGGCAGCCACTCCGAAGAAAACGAGACCGAATGCCTCGGCATCCTGCCTGCTCGGGTCGTCCGCCTGCCCAATTTTGACAGCCGAGGCGAGCCGGTGAAAGTGCCTCACATTGGCTGGAACACGGTGGAAGGAGCTGGCAGTCAACTATTTAGCGAAATTTCCTCAGCCAGCTTTTTCTACTTCGTCCACTCGTTTGCAATGGAAATCAATGAAAATACGATTGCCCGGACGGAGCATGGAATGCAGTTCAGCAGCGCCGTTCAGTGCCGGAATTTTTTTGGGGTGCAGTTTCATCCTGAAAAAAGCGGCGGGGTGGGGGAGCGGTTGCTGCGTAATTTTTTGAGATTATGATTGAAATAATCCCAGCCATGGATTTGATGGACGGCAAATGCGTCCGCCTGCGCCAAGGCGATTTTGCCCAACGAACCGACTATTCGGACGACCCGATCGAAGTTGCCCGCAGTTTTCAGGCGAGCGGTTTTCGCCGCCTGCACGTCGTGGATTTGGACGGCGCTCGCAGTGGCACACCCAAACACCTGCACGTTTTGGAGGCTTTGGCAAAAAACACTTCGTTCGAAATTGACTTCAGCGGAGGCATTAAAACCAACCAGGACATTGCCGCCGTGTTTGAAAAAGGAGCGGCGCTGGCAGCCATTGGCAGCGTGGCGGTGAAAAACAAACCGTTGTTTTTCAATTGGTTGGAAAAATATGGCGCTGAAAAAATCCTGCTCGGCGTGGACGTGCGGGAAGAAAAACTTGCCGTCGGCGGCTGGTCTGAACAGACCTCCGTCAATGTTTTCGACTTTTTGCAAGAGATGACGGAAGCAGGCGTCAGCCAGGTTTTTTGCACCGACATTTCAAAAGACGGCTTGCTCGAAGGTGCTGCTGTCCAGCTTTACCAAAAAATTCTGAAGCGATTTCCAGCCTTGAAATTGATTGCCAGCGGCGGCGTCCGCTCGATGGACGACGTGCGAAAATTGGAGGCGATTGGCTGCGCAGGAGTCATCGTCGGCAAGGCATTGTACCAAGGTAATTTTTCATTGCCCCAAAGCTGACAGGTGGATTTTCGATGCAGCCGGGAAATTTTCTGAAAGAAAATTTC
>CAZHLB010000797.1:0-3507 GCA_964533005.1 uncultured Saprospiraceae bacterium | reverse complement strand
CTTTCATATTGATAGGATTCACTGCCTTTGTATGCTTGCCAAATGATGCCCAAAATAATTAAAAGCGCAACGACAATTGCCAATAAATAAAGCACGTGCCTGAGCCGGATGCCATTGCTCTGGTGAATATTGACGTTGCCATTTTTTATATCCTGGACGATGATATTCCGGTCGCCCATTGCTTTTGCGAGATTGCGGACGTCAGTAGCGTGTGCTGCCATGTCGAGTTGTTTTTTTACTGGCTGGACGTCCTTTTGCAATGGTTCGGGCAGGCGATTGATGATGTCGAGGCAAGCGGCGGTGGTTTTTGCCCAGGCTTGTTGAAAGTCTTCGGTGTTGATTTTGCCTTGCAGGTAGTGGCGTTCTGCCGCTTCATAATTGCTGCTGACGAGGGTCATTTCGTCGAGCAAGCTTTTCACGGTGGGGGAGATGCGGGGGTTGTTTTCGAGGGCTAAACGCAGTTGCCCGATGGCTTCCCGCAGATAGCCCTCGGCAATGAGCTTTTTCAGTTGCGTGTCAAGATGGCTGTTCATCGTGCTGGGGTTGCGGGCGCAAGGCGGACAAAAATAACGGAAAAATCAAATTGGTGGAGGCTTCAAAATTGAATTGAATCCGCCAATAACTGCCCCACCAGCCTGTTTCCCAGCGCATTCCAATGCCAATCTTTCTCAAAATACAACCGCTCCCGCCTCCCTTCTTCGGTGAATTTTTCTGCCGGGTCAAGCCAGTAAATGCCCAAACTGTCGCAGGTGAAACCCAGGCGGCGGCGAGGTTCGGCTTTGTCAAAAAACTGCTCGTCGAGCGAGTATTCCGCCAGGAAATTTTGCCAGTCTGCCTCGTAAACTTCAATTTTTTCAGGGATGTAAAAAACCAGCAAGCCGCTCCCCGCCGCCTTCGTTTTTTGCGCCAGCCGTTGCAGCAAAGCGGCAGTCACCTGCCAGGCTTCCTCCATTTGCGGCGAAGTTGGAGTTTGATAAATCTTCCACTCATCCGGCACGGCTTGTCCGTCGGCGGCATATTTCAAATTGTCCTTGGCATTTTTCACCCGCCTGACCAATTGCGAATGCAGCAAAAGCCAATCCTTCACCTTGCCCAGCAGTGAGCGGGAAGCCAGCGTCGGCACGGGCACGTTGGTCAAAACCAGGCTGTCTTTTTCCAAAATGAAACGTGGCTTGAAACCTCGCCAGTAGCGGCTTTGCGCATTGTACCAGGGGTCGTTCGTGCAAAAAAGAAGGAGGGTCAAATCAGGTTGGAAGCGAGCGCCCTGGCTTTCAAACCAGAGCAATTCCTGGTCGGTGGAGTAGCCGCCGGTGCCTGCGTTGATGACTTCGAAGCGGATACCGGGGTATTTTTTCGCCAGCGAATCCCGCATGATTTCTGAAAAAAGCTCATCAAAAGCGACCGTGTAGCCCTCGGCAAACGAATCGCCCAAAACGAGAATGCGAAACGTGGCCGAGTCTTTTTCCATCTGCATTTCCTCGCCCCGGATGCCCATCGAATTGATTTCCTCCAGCACTTCGTACTCCGCCGTTTTGTGCAAACCCCGGTTGTTCGGAATTTTCCGCCAGCCCAGCAGGGAGTCGTATTCGCAGTAAAGTTGATGGTGGTTGAAGCCTTTTTCGAGGGGGGCGATTTTTTGAAAAACAAGCTCGCCGAGTAGCAAAGCGGCGAGTGTCGAGCAAAAAAACAAGGCAATATTGGCTTTTGAAAATTTCATTTAAGTAGATGAGCAGAATTAAACAACACTTTTTTTCTTTCAACACATAGTCACATAGTTCACATAGTTTTGATAATCCAAAAACTATGTGAACTATGTGACTATGTGTTGAAAGAAAAAAAGTGTTGTTTAAATTCGCCTGACTACTAAAGTGGAAATCAGTAGCCTGGGAATTTACCATTTACCATTAATCATTTACCATTTACTTCATGCAAATAATAGGTTTCCGATGGCACAATGGCAGGCGCAAAACTGCGAATAAGCCGGATAGAATTTCCCCTTTTTTCCAGCGGGATGGGGTAGCTCGTCACCAAAAGAAAATCGCCTTTCTGGCGGCATAAATCGTTGATTATCAAAGTAACGTCAGGCACTTCCCGGTTCATCCGCTCCGTGTTCCACAAGATATAAGTGCCCTCTTTTCCGGCATTTGGATAATAAATGGGCTGCCCCAAATGGAAGGAAACCGGCGAAGTAGCATAGTCGAAATGTCCCACCAATTGCCTGTCCGGGTAATTATTCCTGAGATATGCGGCTATATTTTGGCTTTGCGAAAACGGGTATTTGATATCGAAATATGCGGCAGGAATTATCGCCAGAAAATGCAATGTCAAAATCAGGGTGAAAAATTTGCCGGGCAGAACCGTACCGCCGAACTGGTGTTCGGCGGTGCGGTTTTTCATCCACTGCGCAAAAAAATAAGCCAGGAAATAATGCCCGTGATGCCGCATAAACCCGGCATATTTTACCGATAAAAAAACAGTAATTGCCGCAACTGAAAGCATGAAAAAAACCAGCGCCGCCGGGCATTTTCGCAAAGTAAAAATGCAAATGACGAACAGGAGAATGCCGAGCGCAGCCTCTATTTTCGGCAACCATTCCGGGTGGACGAACGAAGCCAGAATATGAGAATTCCAAAAGTCAATTTCCAGCTTGGGCACAGGCGCAAAAGCATGAAAAAAGGAGCCGAGCGCCCGCTCCAACGCAGGTTTTTCCCACGTCCATTCCGGCATAAAAGTCGTGTCGGCAGGCGGTTGCATATCAAATGCGGCGAGGATAAAACCCGCTACAAAAATCAATGCTCCAGCAAAATAAGGCAGCAGGAAATGGCGATTTTCTCTGGCGATTTTTCCTCCTGAAAAAAACAATGGGCAAAAAAATGCGCAGGCAAGCATGGCGGCAAATACGTTGCATTGCATCATCGCAAACAAGCAGGCAATGAGCGTCAGCCATTGTTTTTTCACGTCTTTCAACAATATGCAAAAGCAACACGCCAGCAATATGCCGATGGCATAATTTCTCGCCAATGTGCCATATTCATACAAGAAAAAATAACCGCTAATCACCAATATTTTTTGCAGCCGGGTGAACGGCGATTTCCACAATATCAACGCCGCAACCATCGCCATGATGCCTGCATGAAACCATTGAACGGCTTGAAAATCAGCGGATAAACGGGTGATGGAAAAAAGCAGAAAATACCAGGCGCTCGGATGCCCTTCATACCTCGAAAAATAAAGCAATTGGGATAAAGAATGGCTCTCTTTTGCGATTGCCCAGGATTGCAATTCGTCTCGCCACGGCTCGTGGAAATGCAGCAAAATAGCGGCGAAAAGCAGCCATGCGAGAAAGGCGAGATGGGTGTTTGAAAACTTCATTAAATCCTAACCTGGCAAAGCCAGAACCATAGTCAAGACCAAAGCTGACAGGTGCATTTTGGAGGATGGGGGGTGTTAAAAATTTAATTTTTTTTTAAAGCCAGCACACCAAAAACACCGGGGAGGAATTAAGGC
>CAZHLB010000796.1:0-3509 GCA_964533005.1 uncultured Saprospiraceae bacterium | reverse complement strand
GGGTATGACCTGGCTCAGGAAACTGTATAGGTTGCGGAAGGACTGCAACTTGCTTCGCAATAGCTCTGCCTCCTCTTCTTCCTCTCGCTGCAAGACGGTGAAACGGGAAACGGCAGGCGCAAGGGCGGCGTTGATGGCTTCGTGGTCGGCGGCGCTTTGCCGCTGCTTGGGCTTGAAATAGACGGCGCAAAAACGCTCCACTTCTTCCGGCAAGTAAATGGCAGATGCTTCTAACTCCGCTTGAATGCGGTACATGTGCGCCGGGTCAACTTCCTCCCCAATCTCTGCGCCTTCATAGTAGGTTTTGAAGGCTTCCTGTATTTCCTTCGGGTCGTTCACGAAATCCAGCACGAAAGTATCTTCCTTGAGCGGGTGGGTACGGTTCAGGCGGGAAAGCGTCTGGACAGCTTGAATGCCCGACAGGCGCTTGTCCACGTACATCGTATGCAAAAGCGGTTGGTCGAAACCCGTTTGGTACTTCTCCGCCACCAAAAGCACATGGTATTCCGGCGTATTGAACACCTCCGGCAATTCCTTTTCCTTCACACCGCCGTTCATGCCTTCTTCTGTGAATTTCACCTGCGGCACTTTGGGGTCTGGCACTACCTCGCCGGAAAACGCTACCAGCGACTTGATGGAATAGCCTTTGGACTTGATGTATTCGTCAAAACTTTGCTTGTACCTCACCGCCTCCAAGCGGGAACCCGTGACGACCATTGCCTTGGCGTGGCCTCCAATCTTGTGGCGGGTGGCCATGTTGAAATGCTCGACCATGATGATGGTCTTTTGGGAAATATTGGTCGGGTGCAGCTTGATGAACTTGGTCAATGCCTTTGCCGCATTTTTTCGCTCGACCTGTGGGTCGTCTTCGCTCGATTTCGCCAATTTGAAGAAAGTGGCGTAGGTGGTATAGTTCTTCAAAACATCGAGGATAAAACCCTCCTCGATGGCTTGGCGCATGGTGTATTTATGCGAAGGTTTATTGTCCCGTCCGAACACCTTCAAGGTCTTGTGCTTGGGGGTGGCGGTGAAGGCGAAGAAACTGATGTTTGACTGTTGCCCACGCTTAGCCATGCTGCGGTAGAGTTCCTCCATTTTGGCTTCTCCTTCCTCGGCGGCCTTGCGCTGTGCCTCTGCTACCATTTCCTCGCCGCCCAATACTTCTTTGAGGTCGGTAGCCGATTCGCCGCCCTGCGAGCTGTGCGCTTCGTCAATGATGACGGCAAATCGGCGGGTCTTCAGTATGCCCGTGCTGGTCTCGCCCCGTTCTTCTGCCAGCTTTATCAACTGTTTGGAAACGAAGGGGAACTTCTGGAGCGTGGTGATGACCACAGGCACGCCGTTTTCCAATGCCTCTGCCAATTGCTTGGAGTTCTCGTCAATCTTTAACACGACGCCCCGCTTGTGCTCAAATTGGTAAATGGTATCCTGCAACTGTTTGTCCAGTACCAAGCGGTCGGTAATGACAATCACGGAATCGAACACCCGGTTGTTGTAGGTGGTGTGCAGCGAGGCGAGACGATGCGTGAGCCAGCCAATGGTATTGCTCTTGCCGCTGCCTGCCGAATGTTCGATGAGGTAGTTGTTCCCTACGCCTTCTTCGTTTGCCTTGCTAATCAATTCCCGCACGGCCTCCAACTGGTGGTAACGGGGAAATATCATCGTTTCCTTTTTCACCTTGCGCCCCTCATCGGTCAGCTTTTCCTCGACTTGCAAGTGAATGAAGCGAGCCAGCAAATCGAGCAGACTGTCACGCTGCAAGACTTTTTCCCATAGGTAGGCGGTGTTGTAGGTGCGCCCCGCCGGGTCGGGCGGATTGCCTGCGCCGCCCTCGAAGCCCTTGTTGAAGGGCAGGAAATAGGTAGCATCGCCTGCCAATCGGGTGGTCATATACACCTCCTCCGTGTCCACGGCAAAATGGACAAGGCTGCGGCGCTTGAATTCGAAGATTGTTTCCCGTGGGTCACGGTCTTGCTTGTACTGGCGCTTGGCGTCCTCGACGGTTTGGTTGGTCAGTGGGTTTTTTAGTTCCACGGTGGCGATGGGGATACCGTTCAGGCTGATGGTCACGTCCAAGGATTTGTTGCCCTTGCCGGAAAAAATCAGTTGGCGGGTAAGCCCCAGCACATTGGCGGCATAGCTCGCCTCCAATTCGGGGTTCATGGTATGTGCTGCCTTAAAATAAGCGATTTGCAGGTTGCGCCCATAACACTTGAAGCCGTGGCGCAGCGTGGCGAGCGAGCCGTAGGTATCCATCCATTTGCAGAGGTCGGAAATGACCTGGTTGCTGGTTTGGTCGCCGAGCAAGGCTTCCAGCTTCTTCCATTCTTTTGGTTGGGTGGTTTGGATGAAGCTTAATACCGTCTTTGGGAAAATGGCCCGTTCTTTATCGAAGTCGCTATTGGCAACTGCGTGATAACCGTGAGCGAGCAGGTAGGTTTCGACGACGGTTTCGAAGGCGGCTTCGTTGGTGTTTTTGAATGGAATGGGCATTGGGTTGCATTTTTAAATTATCCAACCAATCAAATTATTCGCAACAGCAAAATCATAGCTGATGACTGCCACAGCTGCAATATTGTATATTGCAATATAAGGACTAAGTTTAGCCCTAATTGCATCTTGCATTGGGTTCAGGTAAGCATCCTGCCCAGGCATCACTCTTATCAAATGTACCAAATTGATGGTCGTATCATTTGCGATTGGTAAGCCAACACATGATTGGGTACCTGCCCTGTCTGTGGAAATTTGACAAATGGTATGGATGCTTTTTCCCAGCAATTCTTCCAATACAGAACCGACAATGGTTGGATTGGACAAATCTTTTGGCTGGTGTTTTATATTGGCGGGATTGTGAAAACCCTTCAACTCCACCAGCCACAAAGTGTTAGAAGCCATGTCAAACCAACCTATGTCCATTTCCTTTACACCCTTGCCGGAAATTGTAATATGCGCCTGACAATCGCTGAGGCGGAAATTATTGGCATCGGGAAAATTGACCCTCACCCCGTTTTCTTCAAATGGCATTGGTACTGGCATGGCTTATAGTCCTAATTGGATTTTCAAATCTTCGTTGTACATCTCCAAGGCTTCGTTCACGATGGAGTTTTCCGGTAGCGTACCATCTTTCATGTCATGGAAAGTATTGGTGACAGGCTTCCCTATTTCTTTATCCAGGCTCCAGCAAAGTACATTTAGCTTATCCCGCTTGGCACATAATGCCAATTGCTTGATGATGAAATAACTATGGGATGCCAAAAAGATTTGAACGCCTCCTTTGCTCATGGCTACCAACATTTCCACTAATTCCCGGATGGCGTTCGGATGCAGGGCAGTTTCTGGCTCGTCCATGAAAAGAATCGTGCCCCTGCCAAGTTGCCGATTGGTAATCAGCGTGGTGAGAATGCCTATTTTCTTGATGCCCTCTGCCGTTTGCTGCATGGCAAATTGCTGGTTGCCTTTTTTGAAAATAAAGGGCTGGTCAGCTTGGTCGGTCTGCTCGATTTTGCCTT
>CAZHLB010000795.1:824-3510 GCA_964533005.1 uncultured Saprospiraceae bacterium | reverse complement strand
CAGACGTGCAGACGTGCTTGGGACGCAGCGGTTCTCTTCGAGAATGACAAAAGGGCGGGAACCGCTCATTGGTTGGCGCTGCCAACTTTTATCAAAAATTTATCGTGATGCCCAAACTGGGCAAAATCGGCAACTGATTCACCCTTGCATTCCGCACCCGGTCGTAATAAAAAATATTCTCCCGGTTATACAGATTCGTGGCGCTCGCCACCGCTTCGAGGCTGGTGTGCTGACCAAATTTCCAGGTCTTTTTCAGCGACACGTCGAGGCGGTGATAATAAGGCAACCTGCCGCCGTTGCGCTTTTCATCCAGCACGACGCCGAGGTCGCCGTTGCCGGTGAGCGGGTCGTCGTCCAAGCCGTTGAAATTGAATTGGTTGTAAAAACCTTGCGTCAGCGTGAAAGGAAAACCGGAGCCAAGGTTCCACCGGGCGGCAGCTTCCCAATTGGCGTTTTTGCCAAATTGATAGGTGGCAAGCAGGTTCACGTTGTGCCGCCGGTCAAAAATGGTGGGATATTCTTGCTCGCCGTCGTCCCTGTTCACGTAGGCGTGGGAGTAGGTTCCCCACAAAAACAAGCGCTTGGTTTCGTAGCGCAGGGTCAAGTCAATGCCATACGCTTTGCCTTTTTCGGTGACAAAATCAGGGTCTTGCGGGTCGAGCTTGTTCCGGTTGATTTGGATGAGCTGGAGGTATTTTTTGAAGTATGGTTCTACGTTCAGCTCTAAGTTTTTGGTCAAATCCGCCTCGATGCCTGCCACCGCATGGATGGCTTTTTGCAAACGGTGCGGGGCACTTGTACCGTCCGGGTCGAGCACTTGTTCTTCGGGTCCCGTCAGGAAACCAACGAACAGGTTCACCACGTCCAAATCGTTCACGCTGCCGATGAGGTTCTGCGAATAATAACCGCCTGCCGCCTTGAAACGCAGGAAATCCGTGATGTTCCATTTTGCGCCGAAGCGAGGTTCGATGTTCGACGAAGATTGCGAAGGATAAAATTGCAGGCGCAGGCTCGGCTCCAAAATCCATTGCCCCAGCTTTTGCTTCAGCTTGATAAAACCAGCCACCTCGGTCGTGTTGTCGTCCTGCCCGATGGTGTTTCCGATGAAGTTTTTGAACTGGAATTTGGTGTCCAAGCCATTGACCTCGAAGCCGTATTTCAACTCGTTGCGCAAGCCATAGTAGGTGAAATCAAGGGTCACGTTGTAGTTCAGAATTTCGCTGGAGCGAGGGTCGCCCTCGGCTTCGTCGAGCGTGATGTCATACTTTGAAAATGCCACCGTGCCGCCCAGCACCAGGTTGGAATTGGGCGGGATGAGCCGGAAATTCGTGCCCCCGCCGATGGTGTTCCAATCCAAATTTGCCACGCCTGCGTAGTCCACTTGGTCGGTGAAATTGAAGCCGAAAAGGTTGAGTTGGCTGCCGTTGCTCATTGAAAAGGAGAGCTTTCCGTAGAGGTCGGTGAAGTTAAAAGGCAGCTTGTTGAAGGCATCCGCATTGGCAGCGGAGTCGCCGCCGGTGAAATTGTAAAAGGAAGTATCAACGGCGTAGGAATACAGGTGCGGCGAGGTTTTGTCAATGAAGGATTTCTTGGCAGTGAGCAAAAATGAGGTGCTGCTGCCGCCTTCCTCGAATTTTTTGATAGGTCCTTCGAAGAGCGCCTTCGCCTGGAACGGGTTGGCACTGACCAGCCCCGCAAAACGTTTTTTGTTGCCCTCCCTGGTTTTCAGGTCAACGACGGCGGAGATTCTGCCGCCGTATTCCGCATTGAAACCGGCGGTTAGCACGTCCACCGTTTTGATGGTTTCGGTTTCAAAAACGGAGAAAAAACCGATGCTGTGGAAGGGGTTGTAAATGGTCATGCCATCCAACAAAATCTTGTTTTGGATGGGCGAACCGCCCCGGATGTAAATCTGTCCGCCCTGGTCGCCCGTGGAAATGATGCCGGGCAGGACGGGCAGGTACTGCGCAATGTCCGTTTGCCCACCTGTGCCGGGCAAAGCCTTTATTTGCTTGGCAGTCACCGTCACCTGCGACACGCCCACCTCCGAGCGAGCCTGTTCCCGCCGGGCGGAAATGTCCACCGTTTGCAACTCGATACTGCTTTCTTGCATCATCAGTTTTTGACTCGAAATCACGCCTTCCCGAATGTTGATGGGCACTGCGATGCTGTCGTAGCCGACGATGGTTGCGACGAGGGTGTACTGCCCCGGCGGGATGCTGCCGATGCTGAAAAAGCCATTTTCATCCGTGTTCGTGCCGATGGTGGTGCCGGAAAGCTGCACCGTGCCAAAAATGATAGGCTCGCCCGTGTTTTTGTCATAGACGTTGCCACGCACGGTGCCGCCTTTTTGGGCAAAAAGGCAAAAGGCAAACAGAAAGGCGAAAGGAAAAAGTAAGAGTATTTTTTTCATAAAAGCTGGTTGGGCTGGTGTCGCCAAACTCCAGTTTGGCGATGGCTGTGCTTGCGGAAAAGTCCAAAAAGCCTTCGCCAAACTGGAGTTTGGCGACACTGAATCAGGGCGCAAATATAAATGCAGGGGCAAGTTGGGGAAGGAATTGCTTCGCCATTTTGGGCGAATCACGACAGCTACCAGGAGACAGGTGGAAAATGAAAAGGCGGTTAAATTTTACGAAAGAAAAAATTAACGCCTTTTAATTTTAAATATTCAGGTTTTTGGGGGTTT
>CAZHLB010000795.1:0-814 GCA_964533005.1 uncultured Saprospiraceae bacterium | reverse complement strand
TGAGCGACAGGCTGCCGCAGTTGAATTGGGCGAGAAGCTTGGGGAAGCGCCCGCCGGAATTGGGCGCAAATATAATTGGCGAGCAAAGCTGGGAAAGGAAAGTGGCTGACAATTTGAGCAAATAGCTGACCGGCGGAAAATGAAAAGGCGGTGAAACTTTCCGAAGGAAAAATTCACCGCCTTTTCATTTTCCTGATGCAGGTTTTGGCGGGATTTTAATGCTGATGCCCGCCTGCCCCATGCACGTGCCCGTGCGCAATCTCCGCCAACTCTGCCCTGCGGACGGAATTAACCGTTCCGGTGAAGTACAAATCCTGCCCCGCCATCGGGTGGTTGAAGTCGAGCACGACGCCTTCCTCGGTCACTTCCCGCACGATGCCAACCAGCCGGTTGCCTTCCTGGTCGCTCATCGGAATCATCTTGCCAGGTTGCAAAAGGTCTTCCGCCAGCCTGCCGTCAATGACGAAATTGGAAATGGGCAACATCACGACTGCCTCTTCGTCCCATTCGCCGTAGGCTTCTGCGCTTTTGATGCCGAAGGCGAATTCGTCGCCTTCCTGTTTGCCTTCGAGGTTGCGCTCGAATTCGGGAATCATTTGACCGGTGCCGTATAAAAATACGAGCGGCTCGGAGCCGAAGGTTTCTTCAATCATTTCGCCGGCGGCGTCGTCTTCCTGGAGTTTGTAGTGGACGCTGACGACGGTGTTTTTTTCAATTAACATGAATGATGGTTTTTGAATTAGGATGTGTGGGATGGAAAAGGATATTAAGGATTGAGACATTAGACGACAATGGGAACACGGATTGGGCGGAT
>CAZHLB010000794.1:0-3513 GCA_964533005.1 uncultured Saprospiraceae bacterium | reverse complement strand
CACGGCTACGGAAAGGGGTTTGACCGCCAACAATTTTGTGCAAATCGGCGGCTCGCAATCCTCGGCGGGCATTTATCTGATTAGCGCAAATTACCAGGATGTGTTTCACAACAGCGTCCACCAAAACGGCTCGAACGTTTCGAGCCGAGCCTACCAATCCAACGGCGGCTTCGACCACGTGCTGAAAAACAACATTTTTCACACCTCCACCGGCGGCTATTCCATTTATTCAAGCGCCGCCGGCACCATCACCGGGTCTGATTTCAACGACCTTTTTACCGCCGGAACTAACCTCGGCTACGTGGCGGGAACGAACTACGCCAACCTCGCCGCCTGGCAAACGGGCACGACGCTCGACTCCAATTCCATCTCCGTTGACCCGCAATTTCTCAGCGCCACCGACCTGCACACTGTCAACGTCAGCCTCGACGGGCAAGCAACGCCCCTGGCGCAAATCACCACCGACATTGACGGCGACAACCGTGACCCGGTCTCTCCCGACATCGGCGCAGACGAGTTTTCCACCAGCAACGAAGACGCAGGCGTCACCTCGATTGACGCCCCGACGATGCCTTTCGGGTCGGGGATGCAGGCGATTTTGGTCACCATTTTCAACAACGGCTTGGACACCCTGGAAACCGTGACCGTAAATTGGGAGGTGAATGGCGCTGCGCAAACCCCGCTCAACTGGACGGGTTCGCTGCTTTCCGGCGAGGAGGTGGACTCGGTCAACGCCGGCACTTTCGTCTTTGAAGTGGACACGACCTACGACATCCGGGCTTGGACGAGCCTGCCAAACGGCATCGCAGACACCTTGAATTTGAACGATACTTCGGCGGTGAACGACCTTCACGCAGCCCTTTCCGGTGTCTATACCATTGGGGGAACGACGCCGGATTTCCTTGATTTTCAATCGGCTGTAACGGCAATGACCCTCGGCGGCGTGGTCGGTGCGGTGACTTTCAACGTGCGCACCGGGGAGTACGAGGAGCAGATTTCCATCCCGCAAATCACGGGGGCGAGCATGACCAACACGGTGACTTTTCAATCGGAAACGGGGGATAGCACGGATGCGGTTTTGAAGTTTGGCGCAGCGACCAACGTGGCGAATTACGTCTTGCAGTTGAATGGGACGGACTGGTTCAGGTTCGAGAAAATGACCCTGAAAAATACCGGCACGGGCAGCTACACCAGGGTCGTTGACATCACCGGGGCGGCGACAAACAACCGCTTCGAGAATAATGAAATCATCGGCTACAACATCGGCTCCACCGGCAGCAACTATGCGTTGGTTTTTTCCACCGGCTCGCAGGACAACAACAACAGCTACCTTGACAACCGCTTGCTCGAAGGCAGCTACGGTTTTTACCTGTACGGCTCAGGCTCGGCTTCGCTGGAAAGTGGCACGGTGATTCAGGGCAATTCGTTGGAAGGGCAGTATTACATGGGCATTTACTTGGTTTACCACAATGCGCCCTGGATGATTGGCAATGAAATCAGCACCGACTCGCCTTACTCCGGTTTCTACGGCATCTACGGCGAGTATTTGCAAAACAACTTCAAAATCACGCACAATTACCTGCACGACCTCCCCTGGAACAATGGCATCTATCTCGGCAGTTGCAGCGGCACGAGCCTTCTGCGAGGCTTGACCGCCAACAACTTCCTCAGCCTCGGCAACGGCACGGGCAACGACGGACAAGGGATTTACCTCGCAAGCTGCAACTTCCAGGATGTGTTTCACAACAACGTCAACTGGAACAGCACCGACGACAACAACACATATGCCTTCTTCACCAGCAGTTCCTCCAACCTCGCCGTCAAGAACAACGTCTTCGCTTGCGCCAACAAGGGCAGGGCTTTTTACAAAACCAGCGGCAGCAGCGTCACCTCCAATTTCAACGACCTGTTCACCGCCACCGGCGCAAACCTTGGCTACTGGGACGGCACAAACGCCGCTGACCTTGCCGCCTGGCAAGCCCTTTCCAGCCAGGACGCCAACTCGTTCAGCGTTGACCCAGGCTACACTTCCGCCTCCGATTTGCACGTCTCCGAAGTTGACCTGAACAACACAGGCACTCCGCTCGCAGCCGTCACCGACGATTTCGACGGCGAAGCAAGGGACGCCGCCACGCCCGACATCGGAGCGGACGAATTTTCGCCCATCGTTTTGGACGACGCAGGCATCGTTGAAATTTACTCGCCCCGGCACTCGACGCCTTTCCCCGCAGGGGTGAACCCGGTGGAAGTGATTTTGAAAAACAGCGGCGCAAACGCACTGACCACCGTCACGATTGGCTGGCGGGCGAATGGTTTGCCGCAAGCGCCTTTCAACTGGACGGGCAATCTCGCCTCCGGCGCAAGGGATACCATCGTCATGGGCACACACAATTTCACGGCAGGATTCGGGCACGACCTCACCGCCTGGACGACCTTGCCCAACGGCATGGCGGACAACAACGACAACAACGACACCTCGGAAGTGGAAGAACTTTGGGCGGGTCTGATTGGCACGTACACCCTCGGCGGGGCGTTCCCGGATTTCACCAATTTCACCGCAGCGGCAAATGCGCTGAACAACGGCGGGGTGCTCGGCGCAGTGACTTTCAACGTGCGCAACGGCACTTACGACGAGACCATCAGCCTCAACCAAATAACAGGAGCAGGCGCCACCAACACCATCGTTTTTCAGTCGCAAAACGGCGACAGCTCGCTGGTGAAATTGCGGAACGTCAACAGTTACACGCCCGACTACGTGGTGCAGTTGAACGGGGCGGATTACGTCACTTTCCAAAAAATGAGCTTCCAAACCACCGGGTGCTGCATCGGCGCAATTTTCTCGTTCACCAACGGGGCGAACAGCAACAAGCTGCTGAATTGCCGCCTGACCCACATCAACAGCTTCGGCAACTACCTCGTCTATTCCAATTCCGCCTCGCTGGACAACAGCAACCAAATCGAGAACAACCGCATCGAAAATGGCGGCTACGGCATCTGGTTTTACGGGCAATCGTCTTCGCAATTGGAGTCCGGCAACACCTTTATTAATAATGAGCTGACGAACCAGCAGTACGACGGCATTTTGACTTATTACCAAAACGCCCCCCGCATCGAGCGAAACACGGTCACGACGACCAGTGCCTACAACAGTTTCGAGGCAATCCATCTCGGCTACTGCGACAACCAAACCAAGGTGCTGCGCAACAAAGTGGACATCCCCAACGGCACGGGCTTGCGGATTTACCGCTGCGACGGGGTGAGCGCCAACCGGCTTTTGGTCGCCAACAATTTCATCCACGTCGGCGGCAGCGTCACGGCTTACGGCATCTATTCGGACTACGGTTACTACCAAAATTTCTACTTCAACAACGTCCACCTGAGCAACAGCAGCGCCGCCAGCCGCACCATGCTTGCCTATCCGTATGGCAATTACAATTTCCTGAACAACGTCTTCGCCAATTCCGGCGGCGGCTTGGCTGCTTATGTGAGCGGCGGCAGCGGCGTGGCTTCCTC
>CAZHLB010000793.1:0-3513 GCA_964533005.1 uncultured Saprospiraceae bacterium | reverse complement strand
CATGCGCTTTGGATGTCTTTGTTTGCCGCCAAATTTGCCAATGCAACTTATCCCCCCAGCTTTGCGCTTCCCTATTTCAGCCAGCAGGAAGAAGCCCAAAGCCTCGGCAACGGAACGCTGCTTCAATATTTGGAAGACAACAACGAACCCAACAAATCCTGGTACGACACCCCTGCTAACCTCCAAAACGGAACCACGTTTTGGTATTTTTCTCCAAAGCAATACGCAGCCATGTTCAAGGCAGATTATGGAGCGGGCTTGACCACTGGAAGCGGTCAACAAATCGGTATTAAACATGCAGCGAGCGGATTGACCGTCGCCATGGGCGGCTTGTCTGGTCTTCATGGAAAATATGTGGAAGAAATGAAAGATTCCATAGGAGGAAGCATTCCATCATTCGTTGCCAATTTTCATCATTATTGCACGGACTCATCAAGTGCAAATCCTTTTCTGAATCTGAACGTAGGCGAGTATTTCAATTATGACGCAATTCTTCTAAATACTTCAGGAGGGCAAGGAGTAAGCCCGGAAAAGGACTCGCTAAGGAATAAATTAGCAACACTGCGGGGAACTTTAGGCAACAGCGGCTTTTCTGAATACTGGCTTTCAGAATTTGGTTACGACACTTATCCTGATGGCAACAATGGTTCCGGCGTCGAATCTCAAGCAATTGATGGGGACGATGGGTACTATGACGAGCAAAAAGTGCAGGGGCAATGGCTGGTGAGAGGCGTTTTGGAAACGGCTTGGTCAAAAGCTATTGACAAAATGATGTTGTTCGAGTTGCGGGATAATCCGGATGCAGGAAGTAATTATGGACGTTCCGGTGTGCTTACGGAAAGAGGCGTTTACAAACGCTCCTGGTTTTATTTGATGACGCTGAAAAAAATATTGGGGGAATATTCTTTTACTAAAGAAATAAAAAATGGAGTTGATGATTTTGAAGTAGAGACAGACCCACCTGGGCAAGATTTGCGAATATATGAATTTAGAAAGGGGAATTCAACATCTGCTATAACGTATGCAATTTGGAGTCCTACTCAAATAGCAACGCTACCATTTAGCTGTAGCATCACCTTTCCTTCGAATATTTTGCTTCCTGAGTATGATTTAAACGACCAAGCCACCCTCTACAATATCGTAGAATTAAGCGAGACTGGCATGCGCCGCAATTGGTCTTCCCACGTCAGCGGGCAAACCATAACGATTGAATCCCCGGTAAAAGTTAGTGAAACGCCTGTATTTCTGACCATCAATAAAGCATTGTCAACATACGCTTCCATGCCGCACGTTCAAAATTTGAGCTGCGCCGCCAAATGTTGTGGAGCGGTGGAGTTAACCTGGGATAATCAGGCGATTTCCAAAAGCACGCTTGTTTTTTACCGGGATAAAGAATTGGGCGAGCCTTGCCCGCCTTTTGATTTCATGAGATGCACCTTGTTTGTAAACTCCGTCGGTACCAATCGCAAAAGTATCGTTGTTACCGGGCTTGAACCTGGCAAAGAATATTGTTTTTATGTCGTACCCATATCATTGCAAGGCATACCTCCGGACAGTCTTTTCAATACGCCGTCCTGTTCTGCATCTCCCGGCAATTGCACTAATTGTTTACTGAATATTAGCGAATCGGAGTTGTCGTATGGGAATCCAAACGATATCTTGCTCATTAATCAGGTCAGAAGCATAATTGGTATCGACACGCTTCCTTCCTGTCAACATTTATTCGCTGCTTGCAATACATTTCCCGGAACGGGCTGGAATCAATGGATAACTCCAAGCACTGGTCTTCCCGAACCCAATACTTTTTACATCCATTTCACGGAGCCTAAAAAAATATCAGCCATATACGTGCAAGATTGGACTGGCAATGGGGATGTGCTCATCGAATATCAAGATTGCATATGCCCTGATTGGCGACTATTCACCAAAATTAACCTCCCTGGTGGATTATGTGATGGTACGCTTTCCAAGTGGTTGCACCTGCCAAAAAATATGGTGGTGAAGGCTTTGCGCATCACGAAACTACATCCTGATGCTGTAGTCCGGCATATTTATTTTTGCGGAGAATCAGCAGTTTGCCCTTCTTTGGTTAAATCTCCCGGCTCACCGTCCGATTTTTTTGCGGATGAAATCAGAAAAAATTCCGTCCTGCTCCGCTGGCAAGCAGCACCGTATAACTTAAATGACCCGGAAACGGATTTGGTAGATGGATACGTGCTGGCAGTCAGCCAACAACTCGGAGAAAATGGTCAATTAATCAACCCTGTCATTTTTGACGTGGAAGCCGACCCGTATGAGCCGGACGTTTCTTACCGGCTTCCGGATTTGGCACCTGGCACGACCTATTATGCAGATTTATGGGTGAGACCTGATAAAGTTCCATGTGTTTTTCCCACCGCTCCTCAGGATACGCTTCGTCTGCCTTTTACAACGGAGTCAGATGAAATTGGCTCCAGAAACGATGCTTCTGATGACCAGTTAAAATCACAAACCGATGAGCCTTTTAAGGTGTATTTGCGCCCCAATCCTGTGAGCAGCCAAGTACAACTCAGCATTACCAATGGCGAATTGCAATCTGTACTTTTAATGAACATGCATGGCAAGCTTATCCAAACGTGGCAGGCAAGCGGCGCTTCGATTTTGCTCAATTTAGAAAGTGTTCCTCCCGGCATTTACTGGGTGAGGGTTATCCGAAAAGATAAGACTGCTCTAACCGTCCAGTTGGTGAAATCCTGATCTCTCGCAAAGCTCAAATAAGAGCCGCCTTGAAGTTCGAGGCGGCTTTTGTTTTTTGCGACAACCAAATCGTTCTTTTGATTTGATTAGCATGGATTTGAACCGAACATCCTCGCCAAGCCGTTTGAAGGTTTGATTTTTTTCATCGGCAGAATTATTGAAATCCCTTCTTTCAGCGAGCAAAAACGCTCGCCTAAAACATTCATCTTTGCCGCCCAAAAATTTGAGCCGCAACCACTGCCGTCTCGCCAAAAAAATTCCGCTGCTTTTACTCTGAAGATGCCAAAACTTGCAGCGAAATTTGAAGGTGTTCTCTGGCAGGAAGCCCGGTGAGGATGAGCTTTTTTTTAGAGGGAAATTTTTTCAAAATTTTCCTCTAAATAAATCGCTCTTGCCGCATGGCACTAATTATCAGCACATTATGCCTTTGTTTGACGAAATTTATGCACCAGAGGGTTTTGACGAAGAAGGCGAATTCATGCCCCTGATTTCTATCGAGGAAGAAGACGAGCTTACCATCAAAGACCCCTATCCCGACGTCTTGCCGGTGTTGGCTCTGAAAAATACCGTCATGTTTCCGGGGGTCATCATTCCCATCACGGTCGGTCGGGACAAGTCCATCCGGGCGATTGAAAAGGCTTACCAAAACCACCGCATCGTCGCCGTGCTTTCGCAACGAGATGCCAAAACGGACACGCCGACGGTCGGAGACTTGTACAAAGTCGGCACCCTCGCCCGCATCATCAAGCTGATTCGGATGCCGGACAACACGATTAC
>CAZHLB010000792.1:0-3514 GCA_964533005.1 uncultured Saprospiraceae bacterium | reverse complement strand
TCCAGGTGCAAATCAAAGAACGGCATCAACCCCCCTTGAGGGGGGGCAGGGGGGGTGGTTGCGCTGCCCCCAAAACCCACACCCTCTCATTCCATCAAAAAATCAAAACCCAACATTCAACCCCAGCGAAAACCGCTGCGGTTTCGGGTAAATCCCGCCTACCCGGTTCTCCACCGACCAGCCCGTTTGCGGATATTGGTCGCTGCCTTTTCTGTCCACAATCCAGCCCAGATTTTCGCCGCTGACGTAAATGCGCAGGTCGGAAATAGCGCCTTTCAGCAAGCCCGTTCCCGGCAATGTGTAGCCAATGGTTGCCTGGCGGAAAGCGAAAAAGCTGCCATTGCGCACGTTGTAATCATGCGAAAAACCGAAGGGGCGATTGCTGTTGCTCGCCGCCGGAATGTAGCTGTCGGTGTTGGTCGGCGACCAGGCGTCGAGTTGTGCAACGCCGCCATTTTCGCCGTTGTCGAGCGAGCCGAGTTCCATGCGGAAGACGTCGGGCGTGACTTTCCTGCCGAATGCGCCCCAGGTGTACAGGCTGAAATCGAATTGTTTCCAGTTCACCTGGAAATTCAAACCCACCTCCACGTCGGGCACGCCGTTGGCGCTGCCGTATTCCTGGTCGAGGGCGCTGATGACGCCGTCGCCGTTGAGGTCAACGTAGCGCAGAGCGCCGACCCGCTTGCCCACCTGGTCGGCGTGGGCGTCCACTTCCGCCTGATTTTGGAAAATGCCGTCCGTGTGGTAGGCGAACAAAGCGTTCGGGGCATGACTGAGAATGGTTTGCTCGGCATTGCCGGGATAGCTCGCCAGCAAGTCGGCGGGCAGGTCGGTGATGATGGACGAATAGTGCGAAAAGTTTGCGCCTATGGAATAGCTCAAATCGCTGCCGCCCTTGATGGGGCTGTTGTATTGCAGCGAAAATTCCCAGCCTTTGGTCTCCATGCTCGCCCCGTTCACCCACTGGCGGCTGCCGTCGCCGACTGCGCCGATTTGGATGGGCTGGATGAGAATGTCCTCGGTTTCCCGCTTGAAAAGCTCGAAAGTGCCTTCCAACTGGTTGTCGAGGATGCCGAAATCCACGCCGAAATTGGTCTCGGTAGTGGACTCCCACTTCAGTTCGTCGTTGCCGGTTTGCGTGGCGAGGAAGCCGGAAGGCAGGATGCCGCTGTCGTTGTTGCCGATGTCGTAGCTGGTCGCAGCGTCGGGGCAGGGCGTTTGTGCGCAGCCGCCGTCCCACGGCAAGATGTTGCTGGCAGGCGCATAAACTGCCTGGTAAAGCGTGAACCGGGCGTCGTTCAGGATGTCCTGGTTGCCCGTTTTGCCCCAGGCGCCCCGCAATTTCAGGTTGGAAATGACCTCGCTGTTTTTCAAAAAATTCTCCTCGCTAATCCGCCAGCCCAACGATGCCGCCGGGAAAACGGCGTACTGATTTTTCGTGCCGAAACGGCTCGAACCGTCCCGGCGCAGCGTGACCGACGCCAGGTATTTGTCTGCAAAAGCATAATTCAGCTTGCCGAAATACGAGAAAAGTGAGAACCCGGTGCTTGTTCCCGAACTGGTGCGCTCGCCTGCGGCGGCGCTAAGTTGCAGGTACTCAACCGTTTCGAGGGCGAAGTCCTTGCCGGTGGCGGAAAACAGTGTGAGGTCGGCTTTCACCGCCTCGGTGCCAGCGAGGGCAGTCAATTGATGCACCCCGAAAGACTTGGAGAATGCCAGGGTGTTGTTGAAAACCCAGTTGGTTTGGTGCGTCTGGCGCAGGGTCAGCTCGGCGATGTTGTTTGCCAAAAAGCCCCTGGAATACGTGCGGAAAATGTCCTTCGATTTGATGCCGTCGTAGTCCACGCCGAAGTTGGTGCGGAAGGTCAGCCCTTCGAGGATTTTCACGTCGGCGTAGAAATTTCCGAAAACTTTCAAGTCCCGGATGCGGTCGTCCCGGTTGTCGTAAGCCAGCGCCACCGGGTTGTCCCGGTCGGAAAAACCGCCGCCGGGAGGGCCCGAAAACCTGCCGTCTTCGGTGCGCACGGGTAGGATGGATTTGTAGCGATACGGCGCTTGTTCGGGCGTTCCGCCAAAGCCGTTGTCCATCCAAAGGCGGTTGCCACGAGAGACGTGGAGGTTCTGCCCGACCGTGACCCGGTCTTTCAGGAAGTTGTAGTACGAGTTGAGGCGCATGCCCATTTTTTCGTAGGCAGTGCCAATCACGACGCCTTTTTGGTCAAAATAATTTGCCGAAAAACGCACGCCGCCTCGCTCGGTGCCGCTGGAAAGAGCGAGGTCGTAATTTTGAATCGTGCCCGTCTGGGCGATTTCTTCCCAAAAATCAGTGCCCTCCTCGATGTTGCCGCCATGCACGCTGTTCGCATGACCGCTGGGGCGCAACTGGTCGTCCTGGTCGAGCCATTCCGGGTAAATAATTTCATCCAAAACCGGAACGCCCGTGCCTTGAATGCCTGCGCCGAGGCTGGGGTCGAGGTGCCAGTTGTACTTGTAAATGCCGGTGGCGTCAGGGTCGGAGCCGTCGTTGACAGCGCCTTGCCATTCCATCATGGCACGTTCCCGGTTGTTGGTCAGGTCGTCGAAATCGTTCCAGTTTTCAACGCTGGTGCGGACGTTCAGCTCGACCCGGCTCTTTTTTGAACTCGGCTGTTTGGTCGTGATAATCACGACGCCGTTGCTCGCCCGTGCGCCGTAAATGCTGGCGGAAGAAGCGTCTTTCAGCACTTGCACCGAGGCGATGTCGCTCGGATTGAGCCAGGAAAGTCCCCAGGTTTGCGGCAGCGTTCCGCCCAATTCATTGGTGATAAAAGTCTGCACCGGCACCCCGTCCACGATGTAAAGCGGGTCGCTCAATTTGCCGAGCGTACTGATGCCCCTGACCCGAACCCGTGCGCCTTGACCGGGGTCGCCGCTCACGTCCACATTGACGCCAGCGACCCTGCCCTGCAAGGTTTGCAGGATGTTGGAGTTCCCGGCGTCGGTCACGTCTTTCAGGTCAACGACCGCCACCGCTCCGAGCAAGTCTTTTTTCCGCTCGACGGCATAGCCGGTGACGACGACGGCTTCGAGCAGAGCGCCCGCCGATAGTTTCACCTGCAAGCTGCTGAGTCCGGCGATGCTGACGGTCTGCGAAGCGTAGCCGGTGTAGGAAATTTCGAGGGAAGTCGTGGCGTCGTCCACCCGGAGGGTGAAGGAGCCGTCGGCTTCGGAAATCGTGCCGACGGTAGTGCCGGGCACGAGAATGTTTGCCCCGATGAGCGGGTCGCCGGTGTCAGCGTCGTTCACCGAGCCGGTGATGGTTCGCTGCGCCAACGCCAACTGAACCGTCAGGAGCAGTGCGAAAAGCGAGAGTAATTTAAATTTCATGATGAAAATGAGTTTTGAATTGGTAATTGCTGATTGTTGATTGGTGATTGCTGATTGACTTCCCGGAGGCTGTCTCAAAAGCCTCTTTGCCCGTCTCCAAGTCCTCAAGCCTCCAAGTCCTCAAGTCCTCAAGTCTCCAAGTCTCCAA
>CAZHLB010000791.1:0-3515 GCA_964533005.1 uncultured Saprospiraceae bacterium | reverse complement strand
GAAGCCCAAATCCTCAGAGAAAAAGTATTGGGAAAAGAGCATCCCAATTATGCCGAGACTTTGATTAACATGGCGCTTTTGTACACTGACATGGGTAAATTTGAAAAAGCCGAGCCGCTGTTCAGCGAACTATTCAAGGTCGAACAAACGCTGATTGCGAATGCCTTGCACCATCTCTCGGAGCGAGAGATGAATATTTACCTGAACCAGCATTCAGAAAGGCAAAACCACATTCTTTCTTTCGCCCAAAAAACCAAGAGTAAAAAATCAATCCCCACCTGTTTCGATAACAGCCTTTTTTACAAAGGCTTCCTGCTCAATGCCGCCAACCAGGTCAAACGACTGGCTCTTTCGGATTCCTCCTCCACTGAAAAATACAACCGGCTGAAAGGCTTCGAACGCCGTCTCGCAGCCCAATACACCAAGCCCATCTCAGAACGGGACAGCGCAACTGTGGATGCGCTCGAAACCCAAGCCAACGACCTCGAAAAAGGCCTCGCCCGCACCGTTTCAGGTTTCGGTGAAGCCATGCGGCAGGTGAATTGGGAGGAAGTTCGTCAAAACTTGAAAGCAGATGAGGCAGCAGTGGAGTTCGTTCAATACCGTTACTACGATAAAAAACAAACCGATAGCACGATGTACGCCGCTCTCCTCCTCCGCCCCACCGACGCCGCCCCGACCTTCGTCTCCCTCTGCCAGGAAACAGACCTCCAAGCCCTCCTCCAAGACAAAGCAGGCAACAAAAAGCAATTCTTCGACCGCATTTACCGGGGTAAAAAATCACAGCGAGGGCTGACGCCCAACGCAAAAAAGAACCTCAAAAGCCTGTACCCGCTCATCTGGCAGCCGCTCGACAGCCTGCTCGGCGGCGTCCGGCGGGTTTACTATTCTCCCGCCGGTCTGCTGCACCAACTCAACCTTGCCGCCCTGCCCGTTTCCAAAAACGAGACCCTCGGCGACCGATTAGAGTTGGTGCAATTGGGCAGCACCCGGCAATTGGTTGTCCCCACGCAAGGCACGTTTGGCGCAAGCGACGCCATCGTTTTCGGCGGCATTCGATACGAAGCAGACAGCACGGCGGTGGCGCTCGCCGACACCTCCGAGGCTTTGGCTTTCCGGTCAAGTTCGACCTTTAACGAGCTTACCCGCAGCCTGCGCAGCGGCGCCTGGACTTACCTGGAAGGCACGGAAAAAGAGGCATCGGAAATAGCCCGGGCGCTTTCCGGCAGCCATTTCCAAACGCAACTGCGCAAGGGCGGCGACGCCACCGAGGCGTTTTTCAAAAGCATCGGGCAAGGCTCCCCGTCGCCCCGCGTCCTGCATGTCGCCACGCATGGTTTCTTTTTTCCCAACCCCGAAAACAGGGATGAGGGACGAGGGGTGAGGGATGACGAGCCTGTTTTCAAATTGTCGGACAACCCGATGATTCGCTCCGGGCTGATTCTCGCCGGCGCAAACCCTTCCTGGCAAGGCGTCGAGCCGCCCGCCGGAAAGGAAGACGGCATCCTGACTGCCTACGAAATCAGCCAAATGAACCTGTCAAGCACGGAATTGGTCGTGCTGTCCGCCTGCGAGACCGGCTTGGGCGACGTCGAGGGCAACGAAGGCGTGTACGGTTTGCAGCGAGCCTTCAAAATTGCGGGAGCGAAATATTTGATGATGAGCCTTTGGCAAGTGCCCGACGAGGAGACCTCCGAGTTCATGACCACTTTTTACCGGGAATGGCTGGGCGGCAAAACGATTCGGCAAGCCTTCCGGCAGACGCAGCAGGCGATGCGGGAGAACTACCCGCGAGAGCCGTTTTTGTGGGCGGGGTTCGTGCTGGTGGAATGAGGCGAAACCTGAAACCCGTTTCCCTACATTTGCTGTTGTGAACCGCTAACAATTTGACAAACTCGCCATCAATGAACAACAGCGACAAGCCCGATTCCGAAGACAAATTGCTGACCGCCCTGCGAGTCGGGGACAACCTCGCCTTCAGGCAAGTCTATCGGCAGGGCTATTCCCTGATTGAAAACCTCATCGCCAAAAACGGCGGCAGCCCCGAAGACGCGCAGGACGTGTTCCAGGAAGTATTGTTCATCGTCGTCAAAAAACTCCGGGAACCCGACTTCCGACTCACCTGCGCCCTCAACACTTTTCTCTACGCCATCGCCCGCCGAACCTGGCAAGACCGCCTGCGAAAGAAAAAGCCCAACGTGGAGCTGAAAGACACACTCCACGATTTTACCGACCCCGCCGAAGCCGAAATCGGAGCCAAAAAACTATTCGAAAAGCGCCACGAACTGGTCAGCCAGTTGCTCGAACAATTGTCCGAGCGGTGCCGGCAACTGCTGGTGAGCTACTATTTTGAAAAAAAATCCATGCGGGAAATCGGACAAGCCATGCAAATAGTCGAAGACGGCGTCCGGGTGCAAAAGCACCGCTGCATGAGCCACTTGAAAAGCAAACTGGAAGCCCATCCCGACTACCACCACTTAATCAATGACGAGCCATGACAACAGAATTACCCAACCTGGAGAAAATAGAAAATTACCTGAACGGCGCATTGCCGCCGGAGGAGCGAGCCAGTTTCGAGCGGGCGCTTGCGCAAGACCCGGCGCTGCGCGAAGAACTCGACCTGGTGCAAGACCTGCTGGCAGGCATCGAGCTGTCGGGCGAAGCGGCGTTGAAAGCCCAAATCGGAGCGGCGCACGACGAACTGAAGGCGGAAGGTTTTTTTGAAAAAAAAACGGCGAAAATCGTGCAGTTGCAACCCGCCCGGCAGTGGCATTGGCGCAGGTGGGCGGTGGCGGCTTCGGTGTTAATCGTTGGCGCGGCGGCGCTCTGGTTTTGGTTGGAGCAAGAAAGCGCCAGCCAGCTTTTTTTCGAGAAAAACTTTGCGGCAGAGGAGGTTAAAATCGCCGCCATCATTGAAGACTACGACGCTCCCGGCTTGCTCGCTCCCGACCGGGAACGCCGCCGAAGCCTCGCAACGGCGCTGAAATCGTACCGTGCGAAGGACTACGCCAGCGCACGAATTTTGCTTTCCAGCCATTTCCAAAATTACCCGCAGGACACCATCGCTCAATTTTACCTGGGGCTGAGCGAGATGCACTTGTCCCATTTCGAGCAAGCCATCGCCTACTTGCAGCCCCTCTCGCCGCCAACGTTGAAACCTGCCGTCAACGAAACCTATAATTTCCAACGGGAAGCCACCTGGTACCTGGCGCTCGCCTGGTCGCAACGCCCCGGTCAGGCTGCGAAGGATTCGACCTTTCTGCTGTTGCGAAGGCTCGAAGCTGCCGGTGACGCTGCCGCAACTAACGCTTTGCGGCAATTGGAATAGGCTCAATAATGATTTCAAGTTGCTCATCCCGTAGGGACTCAACATCGGTAGCAACGAGCCGACCCCGCTCTCGCCGGTTTGCAACCGGCGCTTGCAGGCATTTTCGTCGAAGTCAGTCCTTTTTTGCCAAAAAAAGCTGCTGGTTATCGGCAACGACCTGCAAGCGCCGGTTGCAAACCGGCGGGAG
>CAZHLB010000790.1:0-3515 GCA_964533005.1 uncultured Saprospiraceae bacterium | reverse complement strand
TTCGGCGTCTCAGACATCCAGTTGATGCACGAAATTTCTGAAATCGCTTTCGTCACCTCGCCCGACATGAAGGACATGGGCTTGACCGTGATGGACGGGCAATTTGGCAGCCTGATGCCCTACGGAAAGTCAGGTTTGCTCTCGCTTTCGTCTGTCGCTTACACGCACCACAAAGTGAGCTACGACAACCTGCCGCACTTCGACTGCCAGCAAATCAACTCCGAATGCCGCCCCGATTTCACCTTCAACTGCAATTTCTGCCCCGCAAAACCCCGCTCGAACTACCGCAAAATGCTTGGTCAAATCCACCAGTACCTCAACGAGCGGGTGCAACTGAACTACCTCACCTCATTTTTCACCATCAAAAGCAAGCTCAAAGCCAATTTCATTGATGACGGGCGACCGACGGAAATCTCTTGCCTGCGCAGCAATCCTGACTATTTCTGCATATTTGCCGGGAAGATTAATTCGATTTATGAAATTGAAAAAGTGGTTTGAGTTTCTTCGGAAAGGCTTGAAAGTCAATCCATTTCGTGAGGCTTGACCATGCAATATTGAAGCGTATGAAAAAACTGTACACTTTAGCTTTTTGCCTGTTTTTCGGGTTTGCGCTTGCCGCTCAAAACGACACTTTGCTCTTCCAGAACTTCCAGGCATTGGAAAACCCAACGTCAGATTGGGCGCTGTTTCCAATCGGCGACGACACTACCTGGGTCAAGTATGACGAAGACCAATTGCCTGGAAATGGCTCCGACCCGGTGCAGCAAAATTGGTATTGGGACTTCATTTATCATTACGAATTCTACCCTGACACCAGCATCAGTACCGCCAATATGGCTATGATTTCCCTGTCGTGGATGGCGGACATTGCCTCTGTAAATCGCAACTGGATTGTCACGCCGCCCATTTCAATTTATGACGACCAGGCTGTATTGAGCTGGAAATCAGCACCGTATCAATTGCCTCGCTACATTGATGGTTACAAAGTGCTTGTTTCCACCGGCACGAATGACCTCGATAGCTTCACGGACACGCTTTTTGTTGCCTCGGAAATGACCGCCATTCTTGGAGCTGGCGGGCAAACGCTTGAATTGGATAGCTTTTCCTTTTCACCTGGTTATTTCCACGCCGACGGCATGATGGACAGCTCCTATTTTACAATTTTGAGCAACACTTTGGCAGGCGGTCTGCTGGAACCGCACTCGGTGAGCCTGGCTCAATATGCCGGTCAGCAGATTTACGTTGCTTTTTTGCACGACGCTTTTGATGATAATTTGCTTGCCCTCGATGACATTCTCGTCACCGGCTCCGCCACTTCAGATGCCATCACCATCGAGGCAGATGGTTTTCGGTTTTATACCTATCCAAACCCGGCAGAGCGGCAACTCAACGTCTTGTACAGGCTGCCGGAAGCGACTCAGGTTTCACTGCAAATGACTGACACACAAGGAAAAGTAGTGAAAACTTGCCTTGCCAACGAGCGGCAGGACGCAGGCGAGCAGCAGTTTCAAATCTTGGTCAATGATTTGCCAAAAGGCAACTACTTCATCACATTGACCATCCATGGAAATCATTTCACCAAGTCATTTTTCAAACGGTAAGCCATTCGATTTCGGATTTGGGATTTCGGATTTCGGAGGCGAAGGCGCACCGAAATCCGAAATCCGAAATCCGAAATCCGAAATCCTTATGCCCATCCAAGTATCATCCGAAATCGGACAGCTTCGCCGGGTCATCGTTCACCGACCGGACGAAGGCATTGCGAGAATTTCACCCAAACGTGCAAGCGAATTGCTCTTTGACGACATCGTTCACCTGCCACAAATGCAGGAAGAGCACGACATTTTCACCGGCATCCTCCGAGCCTTCGTCGGCGATGAAAATGTGCTGGAAACCAAAGAGTTATTGGCAGACGCCATCGCCGCCGACCCCGAAAACAAAGCGTGGGTCATTGACGAAATCGTTGATTACGAGGAGCTTCCGAGCGACTCCAAAAAAATGCTGATGGATTTGCCCGACGAAAAACTGGCGGACGTCCTCATCACCGGCTACCTGCCTGAACAGGACTACATTCTCTTCGACCCGATTCCCAATTTCATCTTCACTCGGGACATCGCCGTCACCGTCAACGACCACGTGATTGTCACCAAACCCGGCAAGGAGGCTCGCTTCCGGGAAAATTACCTCGCCCGTTTCATCTTCTGGTCGAACCCCATTTTCAAGCATTTGAAAGACCAAGGCAGGCTCATCAACATGAATCATTACGAAGAATTTCCACCCAGCCGCCGGGGCGAAGTGGTCTCCCTGGAAGGCGGCGACATGATGATTTTGAATAAAAATTACCTGCTCATCGGTCGCAGCGAGCGCACCAGCGCACACGCCATTCACACCTTGCGGGACAAGCTTTTTGAGAAAAAAGTGGTGAAAAATGTGGTGCAAATCAATATCCCGCAGGAGCGGTCTTTCATGCACATAGACACCGTTTTTACCCAGGTTAACAACAACCATTTCGTAGCTTTCAAGCCCATCGTGATTGAAGGGTTAAGCTCCAGCGTGGAGGTTCATAAGGTGAATGGAACCACTGTTTTTTACCATTCCATCCGGGAATTTTTGACCAACGAAATCAACCCGAATGTCCAGTTCATCCTCAGCGGCGACGGCGAACATCCCTACCAGGAGCGGGAACAATGGACGGACGGCTGCAATTTGGTAGCCCTAAAACCAGGCGTCGCCATGACCTACGACCGCAATCCGCACACGGAAATCGCTTTCAAAAAAGCGGGCTACCAGGTCGTTCACGCCCGCAAACTTTTGAATGATTTGAAGTCGGGAAAAATCAAGCCCGATGACGTGGAGAATACCATTATTAATTTGCCTTCTAATGAGCTTTCACGAGCACGGGGCGGGTCGCATTGCATGACTTGTCCCATCGAAAGAGATTGACGTGGTCAAGAAATGTCATCTGAAAAAAAATGAAATTTTTTTTCAGATGACATTTCTGGCGCTGGCTTTTTTTCATGTACACGCACGAATTTAAAAAACGAGTTCGCTACGGCGAAACCGACCAAATGGGTTATTTATATTACGGCAGATACGCTGATTATTATGAAATCGGCAGGGTAGAAATGCTGCGTTCGCTGGGCTTGACATATCGTGAAATGGAAGAAAAAGAGCGAATTATGATGCCCGTCGCTTTTGTTGAAATGCGGTATTTGCGCCCTGCGAAATACGATGAATTGCTCACCATCCGAACCTTGGTTCGGCTATTGCCAACCGGCAAATCCATCAACTTTTATACGGAAATATTAAACGAGGAAGGTCAACTGCTAAATGGTGGAACGACCCGGCTCGTGTTTGTGGATATGAACACGAATAAAACCATGAATGCGCCTGAATTTTTACTGGAAAAACTGAGAGGGTTCTTTGAATAACGTGAGTTCGGGCAGTCCGTAGGGACGAAACATCGGTAGCAACCGCCCACCACCGAACCTTCCAGTCCCGTAGGGACGCAACAC
>CAZHLB010000789.1:0-3516 GCA_964533005.1 uncultured Saprospiraceae bacterium | reverse complement strand
TTGGTAGCTGCGCTGCCGTTCACGTCGCCGATTTTCACCGCCACAAAGTCAATTCCCGCCAGGTTTCCAGCCAGGTCGTTGATGTTGAAAAACTCAGGGAAGCCCGTCTGGAACGGGTTCGCCGGGTTCGGAAACTGGAACGCTTTGTCCACGAAGCGCCACGAGGTATTGTTCGAGAAAGTGGTCTGGATTTGCAGCACCAGCTTCCTGATTTCCACGATGTCGGCGGTCGAAACGGTGCCGGATTTGTTGACGTCGGCGGCAATCATTTTGTATGGCGAACCGAGCAATTCCACGTTCAGGATATGCCTCGTGATGAGCACCAAATCGTACGTCGTCACGCCGTTCAGCGGGTTCATGTTGTAGGCAGGCGTCAGGGTGTAATCGTAGCCTTGCTCCATGCCCACGAACTGGTAGTTGCCGCTTGCGAGGGTGGTCACCGGGGCGGTCAGGGGCCCGTTTCCACTCACGTCCATCAGCACACCTTGCACTCCTTGACCAACCGGGTCGGCAACGTTTCCGGCGACGTTTGCCGAAAGGCTGCCGGGGCAGTTCACCATGTTGTCCTGAATGTCCACCCAGGTTTCGCAGTAGTCGGCGTTGCCTTCTTCGTCGGTCACCCAGAGGGTCACGACGTTGATGCCGACCTCGGTGCAGGTGAAGACGCTGGGTGAGATTTGCAGTTGCAGGTTCGGCTTCGAGGTGCAGTTGTCGAAGCTGCCAGCGTTGAACATCTGCGGGGTCAGCGTGACCATGCCGCCGTTGCCAGCCGGGTCAGCCATCAGTTCGGCAGCCAAGCCGTTGATGCAAACCGGGGTCGGTTTTTTGCCGTCCACCACTTCGATAGTGAAACTGCAAGTGCTCGAATTTCCGCAGTAATCTTCTGCCGTTATCGTCACCGTATGCAAGCCGAAGGGGTAGCTGCCGCTCACGTTCGGGTTCGTTCCGACCACGTCAATCGAGTTGTTCGAGTGGTAGTCAATCTTGGTTGTCCACTTGATGTTCGGGCTGCAATCGGTCGCCGTCGCCGCATCCACCGCCACGTAACCGAAGGCGCAATTCGCATCGCTGCTCGGCGCAACCACGTTGCCGGGGCAAGTCAAAACCGGGTCGGTTTCATCCTGCACTTTGATGATTTGCACGTGTTCCCAGTAGCCGGGGCTGTTCGGCTGGTTCGGGTTATACACGCACCAGTTGATGACTATCCACTTGCGCAAAATCTTGAAACAAGCAGGCGGATTCGTCGGCAGCAACTGGTCGGTGTGCGTCACCGCAATCAAATCGCACTGGTCTTCGCTGATGGTCGGCTTGTCGTAACCTGCCGGCAAATCGGTCGGGTCGGTATCCGGGTCGCACTGGCTCGTGTAGTAATCGAGGGGCCAGATGATGTTGCTCAGGTTGAACGGGTACGAGTTGATGACGTAGATTTTCTGCGTGCAGGAAGCCTTCCTGCCCACGTGGTCGGTCGCCGTGAAAACACGAGTGATGACGCCTACGCCGCAATTGTTGATGTTATCGGTCTCCGTCACCGTCCAGGTCACGCCAGGGCAATTGTCCCAAACGACAGGTGCGGTCACCGGCGGAATTGGCTCGGTGCATTCAACCGTCTTGTCCGGCGGGCAGGTGATGGTCGGGTCAATTTTATCCTGCACGTTCACCTCCACCATGCACTCGTTGTAGTTGCCGGATTTGTCGTAAACCCGCATGGCAACCATAATCGTCTCGCCCACATCGCAGCAGGAAAAGCTGATGTAATCTTCAAAAACGCCTTCCGGAGCGCAGCTCGAAGCCATGCGGCGAGCCTTGAAATAGTCAATGCCGCAGTTGTCCAAACTACCGTCGTCGAAAGTCACCGCAGAAACGATGGCAGTTCCGTCCGCCGTCAGCGCAACCGTCGTGTGCTCGTCGCAAACCGCCACCGGGGGTGAGTCGTCTTTCACCGTCAAAGTCGTGGTGCAAGTGCCGAGGTTTCCGCAGGCATCCGTCGCAGCGTAAGTAATCTGGTGAACGCCGACCGGGACGTTGAGCAGCAAGCCGCCGTTGCCATTGACCACGCCAAACGGCGTCAAAACTTTCACCGTGAACTGCGAGCAAGCATCCGTCACGTTTGCCGGAGGCAAAGTCAGCGAAGCCACGCAACCGTTCGATGCGCTACCCTGCACAATCGGCGCAGGACAGACCACCACCGGCGGAACGGTGTCTTCAATTTTTATCACCTGAATGCAAGCCCACGGATTCAACCCTGGCTGCACCGGCAAACACCAGTCGTAAATCGTCCAGGTGCGCAGGATTTTTTTGCCGCCGCCGCAAATGTTGAACACCTCGTCATGGTAGCTGACCGCCATTTCGCAGAAGCCTTCGCCGCCGGGTTTGATTTGCCAATTGACGTTGCCGTACAAAACGGTCGGGTAGCCGGTGGCGTCGGGATGCGTATTCGGGTTGCCGTTGCCGCATTGCATGTTGACGTTCACCGGGCAAACCGGCGTGTAATTCTGCAACGACAGCCGCACCAAAGTGATGTACTGCGTGCAGGTGCTTGAGTAGCCCCACTTGTCCGTCGCCGTCCATTTTCGGGTGATGACGGCGGAAGCGGTGCCAGCCAGGTTGCTGCCCGGCGGCGGGCAAGCGATGTCGCTGATGATGTCCGAGTAGCTGATGTTCACGATTTGCGAGCAATCCGTGAAAGTCGGCATCGGCGCATTTCCGCCTTCGCTGATGGGCTTGTGGTTGGCGATGCAAGGCATCGTGAAGTCGCCGCAATTGGTGATGGTGGGCCCCAGCTTGTCTTCCACTTTGATAGTCCCCCAGCAAGAGTTGCCGGAAGTCGTTTCAATCACCTGGTACATGAAAGACTGGTTGATGTGGCTCGCATTCAGGAACGGGCTGGTCGCCAGCGGCAAACCTTGCAGCGTCATCAGGTTGACGAGCATCGGTTCGGGGCAGTTGCCGGGGTCTTCGAGCACCATGTCCACGGTGACTTCGAGGGAGCAGCCGACGCTGGGCCCCGGCAAGGAAATGTTCACGTTGTCGTTGCAGACAAGGGGGCATTGGGCTTGCGCCCGAGCGCCCCAGACAGTGAGTAAAACGAGGCAGGCGAAGGTGAAAAGCAAGCTCCACTTGCTTGTCCCGCTGCCGTGTTTTTGAGATGAGAAAGTAAACTCGAGTTTTCTCATGGGATGTTTAATTAGTTGATGATTAAGAAATTAGAACTTACCAGTGTTTGACGTACTGTCTGAATTATCGCTTTGCCACCTCTCAACACCCCCAGCCCCTGAAGGGGAGCCGGGATGGTTGGGCGGAGTTTTTTTCAAAGTGTTTTCTCATAAGCTGCATTCACCCCCTGACCCCCTGAAGGGGGAACCAAGAAGGCTTCTGCGGAATAATTCTCCTGTTGTTTTGTCCCTACGATTTCATGGTTTGGCTGCTTTCATTCCTGCGTCTCGCTGAGTCGCTTGCGAGTTGCTTTTGTCATTCTCGAAGAGAACCTCTGCGTCCCAAGCTCGTCTGCAAGTTTGC
>CAZHLB010000788.1:0-3521 GCA_964533005.1 uncultured Saprospiraceae bacterium | reverse complement strand
CTCCAGTTTGGCGATGGGCGACACCGCCAAACTGGAGTTTGGCTACACTTTTCTCCCAAAGCCGACATGAGCCAAGCCGATGGCATAATTTAAAGCAAACCAGAAGCATTCTCAAAAATCAGAACAATGGCAAAATTCAACAGGAAAGCGTTGTGGAAAAAATGCTGGAAGGGCTGTTTCCCAAAGGGTTCCCCATCCGAAATTGACCTGGCGAAGATGGATGCTCAATCTTGTGTTTTTGCCAGCATGGAATTGTTCGACGTCTCAGTCGCCATTCAAATCTGGCTGGATAAAATGGAGAAAACCTCGAAAGGGGAATATGCGAATATCACGGGCGGAGACATTCAATTTGGACTTAGAATGGGATTTGACATTTTAACCCTTGCCAAACTTTCCGACACAAACCCAATTCATATTCTCGGGTATGTTGAATACCAAAAACGGTCGGAAACACTTACGGAGAAAATCAAAACAGGTGCCTTTTCCGAAGCGGAAATGAAGATGATGAACCACAACAATGGAATGATGAAATACCTTTTTTCCTAAGCCATGCTGAAATTTTTAGCCCACTCTATTTTTATAGCCATCCTCACTCTTTTCACCCAAATCGGCGGCGTAGTCTGGCTCTTTTGCCTGCCCCTTTTTTTCTGGCTAAATCGCCGCTTCAAAAATTTCTGGCTGCGCTTCCCCATCAAAATCGCCTCTTTTTCAGCCGTTTACCTCGCCGTTACTTTCATCCTCGTGCCGCCGCTGGCGAAATGGCAATGCGGCAGAGTGCCGCTGCCCATCTGGTCGAACCCGTATTTGCGACCGCACAATGCCTGGTTCTACTGCTTTTTCAACCGCCACTACGTGAAACCTGAACTGCGAGCTGCCGCAGAAAATGCCGCCCGGCGGCTGGCTGAAAAATACCCCGGCACGGTCGTTTGCTACCTCGACGGTTGCTTCCCATTTTTTGATGGCTACCCGCTGCATCCGCACTTCAGCCACCGGGACGGAGAGAAGTTAGACGTGGCGCTGCATTGGCTCGAAAAAAGCGGCAATCCCATTTTCGGAACACCGATGCGGCTCGGCTACGGTGCTTTCGAGTTGCCGTTGCCCGGCGAAATTGACAAGGATGAAGCCTGCCCGAACAGCCGCTTCCGCAACCTCGAAATTCAACGTTTTGGCAACTACAACAAGGCTCGTTTTCAATTTGACGCCAAGCGCACCGCCGACATGATTCGATTTTTTGCCGAGGAAAAAGCGGTGGGAAAAATCTTCCTCGAACCGCACCTGAAAACCCGCCTGGGCTTGAGCCGCTACGATAAAATTCGTTTTCAAGGCTGCAAGGCGGCTCGCCACGACGACCATATTCACGTGCAGATGTAGGACAGCAAGCGGAGAGAAAAATTTTGAAAAAATTTTTCTCTCCAAAAACCCTCTCTCTGCTTGGCTGAGGAAATGTGTAAACAGGAATCCTTTTTGCTCCCTGCACGTGGGTAGAAAAAGCCAGCCCTGGCTGGCTTTCTTTGCCCTTCATTTTTCACAATCAAAATCTATCATTCATGCTAAAATTCACTTTTTCACTTGCCTTGACCCTGCTCGCCACTCTTGTTTTCGCTCAAAAAGAAATGCACTGGGACACGCACGGCGTGGGCTTTTCCGTGCCCTCGAATTTCAAAGAGGAAACCAACAATGCCGAGGAATACACCGCCTCCAACGACAACCTTTTTCTGAGCATTTTTCCAATTCAGGACGAAACGCTCACGGAGGGCGACCTTGCCCAAGCAGTGATTGAAATGGCAACCGGACTGGAATACGACTTGGTGGATGAGGTTGATCAAATCGAAATTGACGACTTCACCGGCTACTATGTTTCGGGTAAAAAAGACGGCGTCAGCGCAGTGCTGATGGCGCTTATGGACGTGGAAAGCAGCACCAATCTGCTCGTGGTCATTGTTTACAATGACGACTATTTCGATGAGGCAGTGGACATGGCGGGGAGTTTTTTTGCTTACGACAAGTAGTTTTCTGTCTGGATTTGACTTGAAAAAAAGCCGGTGGCGAGCGCCACCGGCTTTTTTTTATGACTTGATGAAAACTCATTTTCGCCCTTCCCAACTCTTTGCCGACATTTCGCCCTTCCAAAATTCAACGCCAATGCTGAAAATTCAATCTGCACTTGCTTGCCTCCTGCTCGTCGCTGCCCTGCAAACGGGCGCTGCGCAAACTGTCCTCACCCTCGAAGAAGCCCTCGCCGCCGCCCTCGCCAACAACTACGGCATCCTGCTCGCAAAAAACGACTCGATCGCCGGGGCGATTGACGCCAGCTATGCCTCCGGCGCTTTTTTGCCGAGGGTGAATGGCGCCGCTGGTTTCCCGTTGACCGCTAACTACGTCAATCAAAACTTCCCCGAAGGCAATACCCCAGACCGCAAGGGTTGGGAAATTTTTCGCTCGCCAAGCGCCTCCATCAATCTCAACTGGACGGTTTTTGACGGGCTGAAAATGTTCGCCACCCGTGACCGGGTGGAAGAAATCGCCCGCCTCGGCGAGTTCCTCGTGCGCAGCCAGGTGGTCAATACGGTTGCAGAAGTGACGACGACTTACTTCGACATCGTCCGGCAAAAGCAACAACTGCGAGCCATCGAGGAGCAAATGTCCATCAGTGAGGAACGTGTGAAAGTGGCGGACAGGAAACTCTCGACCGGCTTGGGCAGCAAGCCGGAACTCTTGCAGGCGAGCGTTGACCTGAATGCGCAAAAAGCCTTGCAATTGCAGCAACAGTCGCTGATTGCGCAGCGAAAAGAAGCCTTGAATTTGCTGGCTGGATTGACCCTGCCCGCCGAATTCGACGTGACGGACAGCATTTACCTGCGCACCGACCTGCGATTGGAGGACATCGAAAACAACCTCGCCAACGCCAATCCCGACCTGATTTTGGCGCAGCGAAACATTGGCATCGCCCAGCTTGCCTTGCAGGAGCGAGAGGCGGAGCGGCTACCGACCGTCTCGCTCAATTCTGCCTACGTTTTTTCGAGCCGCACTTTTCAAAAATCCGTGAACCCGTTCACACCGAGCAGTCGCTCCAATGGCTTCAACGTCGGCTTGAGCGCCAACATCCCGATTTTGAACAACAAGCTGGCAATGAGGAATATAGAGCAGGCAGAACTAGACATCGAATACTCGCAACTGCAAGCCTCCGACCTACAAACCCAGCTTCGGGCGGATGCCCGGAACACTTTCCGGGACTACGTTTATCAGCAACAAGCCTTGATTTTGGAGGAGCAAAACATTCGCCTGGCGAGGGAAAACGTGATGATTGCACTGGAGCGTTTCCGGCAGGGCGTCTCGACGAATTTGGAATTGCGGGAGGCGCAAATCAGCTTAGAGGCTGCTTACAACCGGCTCATCGCTGCCCGGTACAATGCGAAAGTGGCGGAGACGGAACTGCTGCGGTTGCGGGGTCAATAAGTAGTCGTTTGAGGCTCATGTCGGCTTTGGGAGAAAAGTGTCGCCAAACTCCAGTTTGGCGAAGG
>CAZHLB010000787.1:0-3522 GCA_964533005.1 uncultured Saprospiraceae bacterium | reverse complement strand
ATTTTCGCCTGCGCTTTCGACGTGCTCGAGCACGTGTGCCAATGGGAAAAAACGCTGGCGCTGCAAAACCGCTCCACCCATTTCCGACCCGATGATTTCAAAATCAAACTCAAAAACCTGGCAACCGGAAAGTTTTGCGAAGCCCTGCCCGACCCCGCCGACCCGATGACCCAAGTGGTCACCCTGCGCCTGCCGAGAAAACCGGACGGCAGTTTTGACCAAGTCCCCACCCAAGTTGAGGTGGTCAATGCCATTGATAAAGCCGTGAATTTCAGGGTGTTCTATTTTGAGAATAACTTCTCGGTCACGCCGCTGTCGTCCTCTAATTTTCCCGACGACCTCGTGCCGGAAAAAGGGCAAGCCGTGCGGTCGGCGGAAATTCCTTTTGTGCTTTACGAGGAAATGCAGGAGTCGGCGGAGGCGCTCAAGTTCGTCGTTAGCCTCAACCGGCTGGATGAAGACTATTTGCTCACGCAAGAGGCGCTGGAAAGAATCGGCGAGACCGACGAATTTCTCCTGCCCCAGACAGCAGCCAGGCGGAAAACAAGGTCGGGTGTCAGCGGGTCAAAATCGGCTGACGAACTGGCAGGCGCCCGCCCCATTGCTGGCGTCAGCACCAAACCCCGCCCCGTCGACGACTGGTTTTGCAAAACGCTGGTGGTGAAATTAGTCGCCGTTTCCGCCGAAGTGAGCGCAACGGAGGAGGTGAAATTGGCGGACGGCATCGTCAAAATCAAGCCGCATTCTAATTTCCGAGCAAACCTCTCGCTGGGTTGCGCAGGCGGTTCGACCCGGGATTTGAACAATGTTTCGCCCCTGCAAAAAATGTTTGGCGAGGGCTTGCTCAACTTTGGCGGCAACACCAGGGGCATCGCCGCCCAGCCGCTCAACGTGCTCGAAATCAGCAATATCCAAGACGATGCGTCGCTCCGGGAGCAACCGCTGACCATCGAACTGGACGCCAATTTGGGTGAAAACGAATACCTGTTGCCCATCACTTTCGACGGCGAGCATTTCCTGCCGGTGGGTCAGGCGACCAAGCAGGAAGGCGGGCGGGTGGAGGTTTCCATTTCCGAAATTCCCGATGTTCGGCAAGGCGAACGCAGCCTGTTCAAGGCGCTCAAATTGTGTTTTTGCAAACTCGTTTTGCGGCAGGAAGTCAACAAATTGCGGTGGGTCGAGTACCTACCCGACGGCATCGGGCGCCGGGAAGATGACTTGCAGAAAAAGGTGAAAGCAGCGAAAAAAATCCTCCTCGTCCTGCACGGCATCATCGGCGACACCGGGCAAATGGCAGACAGCCTGCGCCCGCTGGTGGGCAAGGGCAAATGCTTCGACCTGGTGCTCGCCTACGACTACGAAAACCTGAACACGCCCATCCAAACCACCGCCGGAAACCTGAAAAAAGCCCTGACCGACGCCGGGCTGAAACGCATGCCAGGCAAGGCTTTCAATAAAAAATTCACCATCCTTGCCCACTCGATGGGCGGTTTGGTGGCGAGGCATTTCATCGAAAACCTCGACGGCAGGCAAGTGGTCTCGCACCTGGTGATGGCAGGCACGCCCAACGGCGGTTCGGCAATGTCGAACCTCGCCAAATACCGCGACATCGCTTCCGTTTTGCTCACCCTGGCGGCAAATTCCGGCTTCGGCATTCCGGCGGCAGCGAGCATTCTGGGCGTACTTTCTGCCTCGAAAAGCCTGACCGTCACGCTGGAACAAATGGGCTACGAGCACGAGGGCAATTTTTTGAAAAACCTCGAAGACGCCAGCGACCCCGGCATCCGCTACTCCATCCTGGCAGGCAGGCTGGAGGATTTTTTGAAAAAAAATGAGGAAACCGGGCGGCTGCTGAACAAGGTCTGGGACTTCGTGGCGAACCGATTTTACGACGTGCCCAACGATATCGCCGTCAGCGTGGAAAGCATCCGCCACGTGCCGGAAGGTCGGAAGCCGGTGGCGCAATGCCACGAAGTGGAGTGCCATCACCTGAATTATTTTGAAGACAAGGGCAGCTTGGAGGTTTTGACCAAGCTGCTTTGTTCTGCATAAAATTTTGGCAGGAGCGTAAGACGAATCTTTTCAACCCACATGTTTACCTTTCCCACAAAAAACGATGAACCCTCGTCATTTCCTCCTCGTCCTCTCCATGCTCGCAACCGCCAGCCTCCCGGCTCAGAAAAAGTTGATTTCCAAACTCCTGCATCAAAACGACTCCCTCTTTTCCGAAGTGCTGAACCGCCCCGAGCAGTTCGACGTGCAAGTGATTTACACCCAAATTGACCGGAACGAAAACAACAACCGTTGCGAGGAGCAAACCTTTCGGAAAGGTATGCCTCTCCTTTACAAAGAAAAATGACTGAAAATTTTCAAGTTCGGGACGTATTCAACCCAAAGGTTGTCAACGCATTAGCGCAAAAATTAAAAACCGTTTGGCAGCCCTTCGATGCAGCGGGTTTTTGCGAAATGATAATTCCCAACCTGCCGCCGCTCACTTTTTCGGAGCGGCTGAAACTCATCTACTCCGGCTTGGCGGCACACCTGCCGAAGGACTTCCCGGCTGCGGTGGACATTTTGCTGAAAGCCTTGCCCTCGCCGCTCGAAAAAGAGGAGTTGGACGGCTACGACGGCTTCATCATCGTGCCGCAATCGCATTACGTGAGCCAGCACGGCATGGCGCATTTCGACCTGAGTATGAACGCTTTATATGAAATGACGAAGCGGTTTTCGGTCGAATTCGACATCCGTTTTTTCATTGAAAGCCATCCTGAAAAAACGCTGGCGGTGCTTACCGTTTGGGCAAAAGATGAAAGCCCGCACGTGCGCCGCTTAGTCTCCGAAGGCACTCGTCCGCTGCTGCCCTGGGCGAAGCGGCTGAAGGATTTTGAGAAAAATCCTGCGCCTGCGCTCGCCTTGCTCGAACATCTGAAAAACGACCCGGCGCTGCTCGTCCGCCGCTCCGTCGCCAATCACTTGAACGACGTTGCGAAAAGTCACGGCGACCTCGTCGTGGCGACGCTGCAACGTTGGAAAAAGGAGCATCCCGGCAAGGAAATGGATTGGCTCATCCGTCACGCCACCCGCACTTTGATAAAACGGGGGCATCCTGGCGCATTGGCTTTGCTCGGTTTTCAAAAAGGCGCTGAAGTGAAGGTGGAAAATCTGCGATTGGCAAGCTCAAAAATCAACCTGGGCGAGCACCTGGAATTTTCCTTCGACCTGGTTTCCACCGCTGCCGACAGCCAGGATTTGGTGATTGACTACGTGCTTTATTTCATGAAAAACAATGGCAGCCTCGCTCCGAAGGTCTTCAAAATGACTGCCCGGAAATTGGCGGCAGGCGAGCGGGTGAGCTTGCAAAAAAGGCATTCCATTCGTCCCATCACAACTCGTGTTTACTATCCCGGCGAGCAAAAATTGGCGATTCAAGTGAATGGGGAGGAGATGGCGGAGGTAAGTTGGTTTTTGGAGAGCGGTGGTTTTTGAAGAAGATTTGTAACCGTTTAGCACGTCTGACTCCCT
>CAZHLB010000786.1:2587-3533 GCA_964533005.1 uncultured Saprospiraceae bacterium | reverse complement strand
CAGAGGTTCTCTTCGAGAATGACAAAGCGACTTGCAGACGTGCAAACTTGCAGACGAGCTTGGGACGCAGAGGTTCTCTTCGAGAATGACAAAAGCGACGCAGTTAGACGCAGGAATTCAAGCTACCTAAGTTTCAATTCGCCTGCCCTCTGTTGGACAGGCTCGGATTTTTGCTTTTTGGTTCCCCTTTAGGGGTCAGGGGTGACCGCTCTCGCAGGAAGCAGGTTGATTCTCAAAAGCTATAGTATCAGTAATCTAAATGCCTGAAAATCAATCTTCTGCTCCTGCCCGGCGGCTCGTTAGTGTGTGGACAGCCCGGTAAAAACTTGCGTGTGTAAACTGGTCAAAGTGCTTGTGTAGCGGCTATAGAATTGTGACTCAACCGGTGCTGCCGATATGAACATGGTGTGAATTGTCGATTGATAATTGCTGATTGTTGTCAGACGGAACTCACTGACTTTTAATCATTTGCACCACTTGCGGCGGCTGCCCGGCGGCTCGCATTTCGCAGAAAAGCAAGCCCGTGTGCGGCAAGTCGCCGAGGTCAATTTCGAGTTCCCGGCTGCCGGGCGGGAAGTAACCGCCGAAGGTTTTGAGCAGCCGACCTTGTAAATCCAAAACCCGGAACTCCACCGCAGACGCATGGGCTACCTGGAATTGCAGCCGGGTCGTGCGGGTGAAGGGGTTGGGTACGTTTTTGAAAGTTGTGTTGGAATGTTGTCCGGTTTCAAATTCGAGGCGGACGCCTTGAATTTCGATTGCCCTTTCCGAAAGCAGGTAGGCTTCGGCAGGCGTATGCAAAGAGTTGATTGTCAAAACTTCCGAGAGGCGGACGGGCTTTTTTGCCTGGAATTTCAGGGTGAATTTTGCCGCAGTGGGGGGCGCACAATAATTGGTGGACGCACAAGGCGCCCCCGACACCCCCCACACCCGCACCCCACCCGCC
>CAZHLB010000786.1:0-2577 GCA_964533005.1 uncultured Saprospiraceae bacterium | reverse complement strand
GGGTTTTTTGCCTGTAATTTCTGGGTTATTTTTGCCGCTGGGGGGTCAGAACTTTAAGTGCTTACGGCACTTGCCGACGCATCCTCCCAACTCACCGTCACAGCCCCGTCCAGCTTGCCAAAATGGCTCGCCTCCATTCCTTCGCCGGGTTCGATGCCAATCAATTCCAGCGCATTTTCATCGTAATCAATGGTAAACTGAAAGCCGGCAACCGAGGTGTCCAGACCATTCAAGAAGGACGCCACGAAGGGCGTGGCATGCTCGGCGCCAGCATTCAGTTCGATGTCTTTGGTCTTGAAGATGAGGTTTACGAAACCTTCGAGGTTTCGTAAACCTGCGCTCTCATCGCCAAAGCTGCCAGGGTCGGCGCTGCCGTTTACATCGCCTACTTTAATTCCAACGAAATTCTGCTCCCACTGGCTCGTCTCCAGGTTGTCGTATTCGATTTTTTCGGGGAAAGGTTGCGAGAAAGGATTGCTTGAATCCGGGAAAACGTAGCTCGCCGGGATGAAGCGCCACGACGTGTTTCCATTTGGAAATGAAGTGGCGACGTTCAGAATCAGCTTGCGCAATTCCACCAAATCGAAGGTGGTCACGCTGCTCGACTTGTTCACGTCGGCGGCGATGATTTTGTACGGCGAGTCCAAATATTCCACACCCAAAATGTGGCGCCGGATGAAGACCATGTCGAGCGTCGTCACGCCGTTGAGCGGCTTCACATTGTACGCTGGCGCAAGTTCGTAATCCATGCCGACGGGCAGGTTCGGGAAATCGTAGGTTCCGTCCACGTCGGTTTGTTTGCCGATGCTCAAACCGCCCGTCAGACCCACCAATTTTTGGCTCAAGGGCACACCATTCGCCGCCGTCAGTTTACCTGCAATCGTTGCCACGTTTGCGCCGGGGCACACGTCGAGGTTGTCTTGCACGACGACGTTGGTTTGGCAAAAAGCGCTTTGCCCGCCTTCGTCGGTCACGGTCAGCGTCACCGTTTTTGTGCCCAAATCCTGGCAGGAAAACGTGTTCGGGCTGACTTGCAAGACCAGCTTCGGCTTCGGCGAACAGTTGTCGTAGCTGCCGTTGTCAATCATGCCCGGCGTCACGGTCACGAAGCCATTTTGCTGAATCGTCACCGAGATGCCGTTGTTGCAGACGGGGTTCGGCTCCTGGGCGTCCACGACTTGCAATTGAAGGCTGCAAGTCGAGGTGTTTCCGCAGCCGTCCGCTGCCGTGTAAGTGATTTCGTGGATGCCTTTCGGGTAAATTCCGCTCGCATTGCCAGTGGCGTTTTGAGCAAAAAAGCCATTGTTCGTGAGGGTCACCTGGTCGCTGCAATCGCTGACCGAAGGCAGCGGAACTTCCACAAAAGCCTGGCAACCAGTGCCTTCGATACCCGCCGTGAAATTAGCCGGGCAAGTCAATACCGGGGCAACACTGTCCCGCACTTCGATGACCTGCGTGTGTTCCCAAAAACCAGGGCTGCCCGGCGTGTTGGGCTGAAAAACGCACCAGTTGATGATTGCCCAGTTGCGAATCAGCTTGAAACAGGCAGGTTCAGCCGTGTAAAATAGGTAATCGGTATGGGTGATTTGCAATCCCTCGCAGTCTTTGCCGGAGATGATTGGCTCGCCGGTCGCCGACGGGTCGGTGTTCGGCTCGCATTCGTAAGTCAGAATATCGGTTGGGAAAACCACGCTGATGGGCGTGTTGTCGGTAATCGTGATGGTTTGCAGGCAGGTGGCGAAGTTGCCGCTTTGGTCGGTCGCTTTCCAGGTGCGCAAAATGGTGCCCGTGCCGCAAGAACTTAGGTTGACCAAATCGGTAAAAGTCACGCTTGCCACGCTACAATTATCGGTGGCGTAAGGCTGCCCGGTCAGCGCCGGATTGTTGTAAGCGATGCCGCAATTCAGGTTCGCCGCAGGCGGGCAAAGAATGCCAGGTTGCACCGGGTCGGCGACCGTCACGTTGGTAACACACTGGCTTTCAAGACCATGCACGTCCACCACTTTCAAAGTCACCTGCACCGGGTGGTTCAAATCGTCGCAGGAAAAGAACACGAATTCATCGAAAGGCTCGCCATTCCGGTTGACCAAAAGCTGCCCGATGCCGCAGTTGTCATAGCTTCCATTGTCAAAAGTTTCAGCGTAAATCAGCCCCGTGCCGTCCTCCTGCAAGCCTGCCATGACGCTGCTTTCGCAAAGCGCAATCGGCTTTTTTTCGTCTTTCACGGTCACGGTGATTTGGCAAGTTGCCGTGTTGTTGCAGGCATCTTTTGCCGTGTAAGTGACCGTGTGAACGCCCACCGGGACGGAATTGAAGGGCCCGTAGCCGTTGCCAAATTCCCAGCTTGCATTCACCGAAACCGTCGAGCAACCATCCGTCGCAGCCGCCAAAGGCAGCCAAACTTGCGCCGAACAAGCATTCGGATAGGTGGGAAAACTGACGTTGCCGGGGCATGAAATCGCAGGCGCAGTCGTGTCCAATATACTGATAATATGCGCATAAACCCGGAAATCATTGGTGGAAAGGTCGAAGACCGACCAGGGGCGGATGATTTTTGGAGCGCCTCCGCAAATCGGG
>CAZHLB010000785.1:0-3534 GCA_964533005.1 uncultured Saprospiraceae bacterium | reverse complement strand
AAGGGAGTCACCGCCAAACTGGAGTTTGGCGGCACGGAGGCTTCACTCAAAACCGGCATGAACCAATAATTGAATCATGTCCATCCTCATCAAAAACGGTCGCATCCTCACCGCCGACAGCGATTTCACCGGCGATATTTTCATCGAAGGCGAAACCATCCAAGCCGTCGGCAAAAACCTCGAAATGGCTGCCGACCAGGTGCTCGACGCCACCGGCAAAGTCGTTTTCCCCGGCGGCATTGACCCGCACGTTCACCTGCAAATGCCGTTCATGGGCACTTGGTCGAGCGACAGCTACGAAACCGGAACCCTCGCAGCCCTGCACGGCGGCACGACGATGGTGATTGATTTCATCCTGCAAACCCAGGGCAAGCCGCTCCGCCACGCCCTCGAAGCCTGGCAAAGCCGCTCCAACGGAAATTGCTACGGCGACTATTCCTTTCACATGGCAGTGACCGATTTCAACGAAAACACCCGTGCGGAAATCGCCGAAATGATTGAAAAAGAGGGCATTACTTCGTTCAAAACTTTCATGGCATACAAAGGCGCACTGATGATTGACGACGGTCAGATGGTGGATTTGATGCTGGAAGTAAAGCAGCGGGGCGGCATGGTCACCGTCCATGCGACCAACGGCGACATGATTGACCGGCTCATCTCAAAGCACCGCTCGGAGGGGAAATTGTCGCCGCTTTACCACTGGCTTTCGCAGCCGGAAATTACCGAACAGGAGGCGGCGGGTCGCTTTGTTGACATGGCTTTTTACACCGGCGTGCCTGCATACATCGTGCATCTCACGTGCGAAGGGGCGCTGAATGCCGTGAAAGGCGCAACGTTTCGCAACCAAAAAGTCTTCGTGGAAACCTGCATTCAATACCTGCTTTTGGATGCTTCGCTCTACGAAAAAGACCCGGAAGGAGCGAAGTGGGTGATGAGTCCCCCGTTGCGCCAGCAAAAAGACCAGGCGGCGCTTTGGGCAGGCATCAACCAGGGTTTGGTGCAAATCGTGGCGACCGACCACTGCCCGTTCCGGTGGGAGCAAAAAATGATGGGGCGGGAGGATTTTTCCAAAATCCCAAACGGGCATCCCGCCATCGAAAACCGCCTGGAATTACTCTGGTCAGAAGGCGTGGCAAAGGGTCGAATCAGTGCGAGCAAGTTCGTGGAAATCACCTCGACCAACCCTGCGAAAATCTTCGGCATGTACCCCAAGAAAGGCTGCATCGCCCCCGGCTCGGACGCCGATTTGGTGATTTTCGACCCGGTCGAAGAGCATCAAATTTCTGCCGCCACGCACCATATGAACGTGGATTATTCCGCCTACGAAGGCTGGCAAACAACAGGGAAAGTCAAGTCGGTTTTGCTGCGGGGACAGGTGGCGATTGACGATGGTAAAGTGCTGATTGAGAAGGGATACGGCGAGTTTGTCAGGCGAGGAAAAGCAGGCTTGGTGGTGTGAAATATGGCAAAGAAAAAGCGCCGGTCGGAACCTCCGACCGGCGCTTTTTTCATACCTCATACTTCATACCTCATACCTTCAAAAGCCCGTCTTGCATTTCGACCGTCCGGTCGCTCATGCCCGCCAATTCCAGGTTATGGGTCACGATGAGAAAAGTCTGTTTGAAATCCTTCCTGAGTTGAAAAATCAGTTGGTGCAATTCCTGGCTGGAGGCGCTGTCGAGGTTGCCGGAAGGCTCGTCGGCGAAGACCACGGAGGGCTGGTTCATCAGCGAGCGGGCTACGGCGACCCGTTGTTGTTCGCCGCCGGAAAGCTGAGTCGGCTTGTGGCTGAGGCGACCGGAAAGCCCCAGGTAATCGAGCAATTCGGCGGCACGTTTGCGGGCGGCGCTTTCCGAATCGCCTTTGATGAAAGCTGGAACGCAGACATTTTCAAGGGCGGTGAACTCTGGCAGCAGGTGGTGAAATTGGAAAACGAAGCCGATGCGCTGGTTGCGAAAATGCGCCAAATCCTTGACGTTCAGCTTGGTAACGTCCGTTCCGTCGAAGGTCACCCGCCCCTGGTCAGCCGTGTCGAGCGTACCGAGGATGTGAAGCAAGGTGCTTTTTCCTGCGCCCGACTTGCCCACGATGCAGACAATTTCACCCTCCCGGATTTCGATGTCCACGCCTTTGAGCACGTGCAAGTCGCCATAAGATTTGTGAATGTTGGTGGCTTTTATCATTTGTTGATGAGGTTGATGAAGTTAATGAGGTTGATGGGGTCGAAGAATTCTTGGCAAAATGATGGCGCAAATCAACCTTATTAACCCTTATCAACCTCGCATCAACCCAAAAAAAAAGAGCGAGGTCTGAAAACGCCCCGCTCTTGTAAGAAATCACCCGACTGTTATTATGAAGGATAAAATTACCTTCACAGCTAAGAAAAATGTACTACCATTTAGATGGAAAACCACTTTTATGTCGAATCGTTTTTCGCTTTGTTTCAAATGTCCAAAAAAAGAAGGTCGTTGGACACGCATGGGAAAATTCTAATCCGCCTTTGATGAAATCGGCGGTTCATTATTCTGAGCGCCAAAGTAATGTCCTTTCAATTACAACCCGAAGGTTTTTTTCCGAAAAATTTAAGCAGGTTAACTATCGTGCAAAACGAGAGACAAGAATGGCTGCCGCTTCTTCCGCTGTTTGCCATTTGGTTAGGTGCAGTTTTGCTGGTGAACCCGTTTGGCGACTTCCCGCTCAACGATGATTTTTCCTACGGAAAATCGGTGCGCAACCTGGCGGTGGACGACAAATTTCTGCTCGACAAATGGCTGGCGCAAACCCTTGCGGCGCAAGTTTTTTGGGGAGCGGCGTTCTGCAAAGCCTTCGGTTTTTCCTTCACTGTGCTGCGATTTTCGACCCTGCTTTTAGGTTTTGCCGGCGTGGCGGCGAGCTATTTTTTGTGCCGGGAATTGGGGCAGGGAAGGCGGCTCGCCTTGCTTTTTGCGCTGACGGTTGCTTTCAATCCGCTCTTTTTTTCGCTCTCGTTCACGTTCATGACGGACGTGCCGTTTTTCACTTTTTCTATCCTTTCCACGCTATTTTTCATCAAAGCCCTGCGCTCCAACTCCGCACTCGGCACTCCGAATTCCGTACTTTTCTGGGGGGCTTTTTTTGCTTTGGCGGCGACTTTCGTGCGGCAAATTGGGCTGATGTTGCCGGTCGCTTTCGCAGTGACCTGGCTTTGCCTGAGAGGTTTTCGATGGAAATCTTTCCCGCTTGCCATGCTTCCGGCGACGGTCATTTTTGCAGCATTTTTTGGCTACAATCACTGGCTCGAACAAGGACAAGGACTGCCGCCGGGCTACGGAAATTTTACCCGCCTCGCCAGAACCTTCGATGACACTGGCATTTTTTCCAGGATTTTACCTCGCACCGGCATTTTGCTTGCCTATCTGGGTGCGTTTTTTCTTCCGGTCAGTCTGGTTTTGGCGGTGGGGAGTAACCTTTCCGAAAGTTTCAAACTTTCGGAAAGGTGGGCGACATTCAAGAAAAATGGGTTGAAAAAAAAACACCTGCCTGCCGCTGCCGTGC
>CAZHLB010000784.1:0-3536 GCA_964533005.1 uncultured Saprospiraceae bacterium | reverse complement strand
TGGAAGATGGTCGGAAGTGCGATGTCCTGCGACATACCACTTCCGACCATCTTCCATTTCCATCAACAATCAACAATCATGTAATCATCAATCGTCAATCGAAGAGCCAATCATCAGAAATTATGTCGAAAGTCCTCATCATCGGCGCAGGCGGCGTAGGCAGGGTCGTCGTTTACAAATGCGCCCAACACCCTGAAGTTTTTTCCAAAATCATGCTCGCCAGCCGCACCAAGAAAAAGTGCGACGTCATCGCAGCGGCAGCCAAAGAAGCCACCGGCCACCGGAGCATCAAAACCGCCAAAATTGATGCGGAAAACGTGCCTGCGCTGGTCAAACTCATCGAATCTTTCAAACCGGAAATTGTCATCAATGTCGCCTTGCCGTACCAGGATTTGACCATCATGGAAGCCTGCCTGCAAACCGGTGTCAACTACCTCGACACCGCCAATTACGAGCCGAAGGAGGTTGCTAAATTCGAGTACAGTTGGCAGTGGGCGCTGCACGACCGCTTCAAAAAGGCAGGTCTGCTGGCAGTCCTCGGTTGCGGGTTCGACCCTGGCGTGACCAATATTTTCAGTGCCCGTGCCGCCAAACATTTCTTCGATGAAATCCACCAGTTAGACATCGTGGACGCCAACGCAGGCAGCCATGGCAAGGCTTTCGCCACCAATTTCAACCCAGAAATCAACATCCGGGAAATCACGCAAAAGGGCAAATACTACGAAAACGGCAAGTGGGTCGAGACCGAGCCGCATGAAATCTCGAAGGACATCAACTACCCGGAAATTGGCCCCAAGCGCAGCTACCTGATTTTCCACGAAGAATTGGAAAGCCTCGTCAAGCACTTCCCGACCCTCCAGCGGGCGAGGTTTTGGATGACTTTCAGCGAAGAATACCTGACCCACCTGCGGGTCATTCAGAACATCGGCATGGCTGGCATCGAGCCGGTTCGCTACAAAGGCGTGGACATCGTGCCGCTGCAATTCCTCAAAGCCGTGCTGCCCGACCCCGGCGATTTGGGTAAAAATTACACCGGCTGGACGAGCATCGGCTGCCGCATTCGTGGCGTGAAAGACGGCAAGGAACGCACCTATTATATTTGGAACAATTGCAGCCACAAAGCCGCCTACGAAGAAACCGGAACGCAAGGCGTGAGCTACACCACCGGCGTCCCCGCCATGCTCGGAGCGATGATGGTGCTGACGGGGCAGTGGTCTGGCAAGGGCGTTTTCAACGTGGAGCAGTTTAATCCCGACCCGTTTTTGGAGAAGTTGGGGGAGAATGGGTTGCCTTGGCAGGAGCGGGTGGACATTGACCTGGAGATGTGAGCAAGAGTGGGGCGGAGGGTTTACCTTTGAAAAAAAAATTCAGCAAATGATAGTCTTCGAAACATCCTACGATAAAATAACCGCCACGCTCGGTGGCAAAAAGAACATCGGAACTACACTTCGTTCCGTCTTCGACGCTGCTGATTTGGTAAAACGGGGCTTGAAAAAAAACTCGATTTACCCCGTCCTGGATTTTTTTGGCATCGAGCAAGAGCAGTTGGCTGCGTGGTTGAATGTGGATGAAGCCTCATTTTCAGCGTTTGCAGATGATGAGTTTTTAGACCCGAATGTGTCGGAAAGGGTTCTAAAACTTGCCGAACTGATGTATCGTGGAAAGGAAGTTTTTGGCAGAGACGACTATTTCAAAGACTGGATGAATGCTAAAATTCCAGCGTTGTCAGGCAGAAAACCGGTTGAATTGCTCGACACCTTTTCCGGCATGGAATACGTGCTGACGGTTTTAGGCAGAATCGAGCATGGCGTTTATTCTTGAAATATGAGAACCTACCGCTTGAGCAAAACGAAATACGTGGAAGACCTGTCGGGAACAGGCGCAAAAAACTTTCCCGGAAGGTGGAATCTCAAAGATGTCCCTATGCTTTACACCTCCGAAAGCCGAGCATTAGCTGCCCTCGAAGTCCTCGTCCATATACCTGCCAGAAAAATTTTAGACCCGTACAGTTTTGTCGTTCTTGAATTTCCAGATGAACTGGCAATCGGTGAAGTCCTGCCCAAGTATCCTGAATTTGCCGACCTGTTCTGGTTGAAAGAAAACGAAGCCTTCACGCAGGTGGTTGGCACATTTTGGGCTGTTGAGGCAAAAACGGTCTTGCTAAAAGTGCCCTCCATTATTATTCCCGGTGAATTCAACTACGTTTTAAATCCTGCTCAACCTGATTTTGCAAAAGTCCAAGTCGTTGAAACTTTTGAATTCCTCTTTGATGAAAGGCTGATTTGAGAACTGGAATCAACCTTCCCAGAGCTGAAACGAAAGGTTTACCTTTGAAAAAAAATCACCAATGGGCTACTCGCCAAATTTTTACAATGAAATGGTTGCCGTGCTCGGCGGCGAAGAAGTCGTCGGAGCGCCAATGCGCAATGAATTCCAGGTGCATGACCTGGCGCAAAAAGGCATTTCGCCGGAAGCGCTTCGAGGCGTGGCATCCTTTTTTGAATTAGACGAAAAAGGGATGTCTGCGCTGTTGGACACCCCTGTTCATGTTGGTTTCAATCTTCCAAATTCATCAAAAGCGGGAGCAAAAAATGGAGAGCATCTTGCCCGCCGGGCAACGGAGCATCTCATCAAACTGGCGGAATTGATTGCCAGAGGCAAAGAAGTTTTCGAGAGCGAAGCCAGCTTCAAACGTTGGCTGAACACAAGAATCGGCGCTTTTTGGGGCAAAAAACCTATCGAGTACGTCAATACGCTGACCGGCATTGAAATCGTCCTGGACGAACTCGGCAGAATCGAACACGGAATTCATAGCTGATGAAAGCCTACCGACTTGGGAAAACTAAGTTCATCCATGACCTTTCTGGAAAAGGCTCATTTCTTTTCGGCGGCAGGTGGAACAAGAAGGGATTTCCAGCCTTGTACCTCACTTCGAGCCGTTCATTGGCAATTCTTGAAAACCTCGTTCACATTGCGGATGAGCCTGGCAAAGGCGAGTACAGCCTGCTAACCTTGACTATTCCATCCAATGCCAGCGTCTTGAATTTCACTCAATTAGGCGTCAGCAAAAAAGAAGTGAGAATACTTTATGATGGACAGGAAACTACGGAGGAAATTGTACGGGAATTAGGAACAAAATGGCTTTCCAGCCAGAAATCACTTCTCTTGAAAATACCCTCCGCCGTTGTTTTCGAAGAGCACAATTTCCTGCTCAATCCGCTTCATCCCGATTTTTTAAAAATTACCATTTCAGGAGCCAGGCTGTTTCATTTCGACCGGCGGCTGTTTTTCCAAAAATCACTTTAAAACGTTTTAAACCAACGCTTTATGTTCGGCATCAACTTCATCAACTTCGACTCCATGACCTACGTTGTCCACTACAAAAACGGCAACGTAGCCAAAGAAGGCAGAGGTCTTTCCTTCTTTTATTTCGCTCCCAACAGCTCCATCGCCGCCATTCCGATGGGCAGCAACGACCTGCCTTTCATCTTCAACGAGTCCACTACCGACTACCAAAGCATCACCATCCAGGGGCA
>CAZHLB010000783.1:0-3542 GCA_964533005.1 uncultured Saprospiraceae bacterium | reverse complement strand
ATTGGTGATTGGTGACTGGTGATTGGGACGTCCCAATCACCAATCACCAGTCACCAATCACCAGTCACCAATCCCTCATCATCAACGGCTGCCCTTCGAGCATTTCCTTCAGTTTTTTCTTCGCCCGGCTGAACTGCGACTTGGAGGTTGCCTCGGTGATGCCCAGAATTTCGCCAATCTCTGCGTGGTCGTAGCCTTCTAAAAGGTAGAGGGAGAATACGACCCGGTAGCCGTCGGGCAATTTGGAGATGGCTTTATTAATGACTTTCACGTTCAGATGAACCTCATCTACCGGCTCGTCGTCGAGATATTTGGCGTGATGCCGGTCGTCGAGCTCTTCGATTTTGAGGCGCCGTTTTTTCAAAAAATTGATACAGTTGTTCACCACAATCCGCTTAATCCAAGCGCCGATGCTGGACTCGTAGCGGAAGGTGTCCATCTTCGAAAATATGTCAATGAATGATTGTTGCAGCAGGTCTTCGGCGTCGAGGGCATCGTTCACCATGCGCAGGCAAACGTTGTACATGGCTTGCGAATACAGGCGGTAAAGCTCGAATTGTGCTTTCCGGCTGCTGCTCATGCACCCTTCAATCAGCTCTCGATGTGTGCTGCCGTAGTCCAAATTTTTCGTCGTTTTTATTTTTATGGACAAGGTTCGCCCGGTGGGGTTGCATTGTAAAAATGGAGGAATTAAATGAGGGCGGGTAAAATGACATTTTCGTGAAAAAGGCTGCGGGCTTGGCTCGGCGGCTTTCCGTTCTTTTTCATTGTGTTAAAAAACGCTTCGCCGCTCAAAAAACAGCCGCTTCAAAACAACCGCTCCGGCAGATTTCATTTACCTTTCAGACCGTAATTACATTCCATCCTGTTCACTCGTCCTCAAAGTTTTTTTGGGAAAGCCATCACTCAATTCCGTATTTCCATCCAACCGGGAAAGGCAATGACGGCTATCGGTTGATTCCGTTTTTGAAATTCCCAGGCGGATTGAGATAGCATTCTTCACTCATTTTTTCACCTTCTAAATCCATTCTTTATGAAGCGTTTTTTCCATTTTTTCTCAGCGTTTACTTTACTGCTTGCCGCTTGCGGCAACACTTTGGGACAGGCAGGCTCGCTGGATGCCAATTTTGGCGACGGCGGCTACGTCAAGACTTACTTCGGTAACGAGGGCAAATTCAACGCACTGCTTTTGCAACCGGACGGCAAAATCGTGGCAATCGGCACCCAGGCAAACACGGATTCAAAAGTTGTCCGCTACCATTCTGACGGCACGCTCGACGAGAGTTTTGGCTCGAATGGATTGGCTACGCTCAACTTTAAACCTTGCAGCGACGGCGGCGCCGGGGCACTGCTGCCAGACGGAAAAATGCTGGTGGCGGTTGCCGAGATGGGGCAATTTTGCTATGAAATTTTCCCCAAAATCGCCCGCCTCAATTCGGACGGCAGTTTGGACGAGAGCTTCGGCACAGCAGGGTTCATTGATTTGTCCAACCTGGGTAAACTGGAAAATTTCTCCAATCAAATTCTGGTCTATCCCGATGGGGACTTTGTTTTTACCGGAACAACTCAAAATTACGATGGCTCGCCCTGCTCCGTTTTACTCGCAAAATTTAAGGAAGACGGCTCGCCCGACCCCGCTTTCGGGCAAGCCGGCGTGTTGAGCATTCAGACCAATTTTTCGGCAATTGGACAAGTCACAGCTACTTTTCATTTATTCGGCAGGATGCTGATTGGCATATCGGGGTACAAACTCGCATTATACCGGGTGAATGAATTCGGCACGATGGATGGCACTTTCGGAAGCGGCGGCAAGGTTGAAGTCCCTTTTCCGACGGAAGATGTCGAAGTGGGCGGCATTGCAACCCTGGCTGACGGTACGATTCTCATCGGCGCAAGCTCAGGTTATAGCTCCACCGATTTTGCCTTTGCTGCAAAGCGCCTTGCGACGGGCGAGCCGGATGCCAGTTTTGGCATCAACGGCTTGGCAAAAATTCCTTTCAACGAAAACTGCCACGCCACGGGGCTTGCCTTGCAGCCGGACGGAAAAATTCTCGTCGGCGGCATGGCTGGCAGCGGCGACGGCGAGGATTATTTTTTGACTCGCTTCCTCGCCAACGGCAGCATTGACAACACTTTTGGAACCGGCGGCGTCGCCAAACACCTCGACCCGGCAGCCGACCATTGCGCCACCACGCTGCAAATTCAGCCGGATGGCAAGCTGCTGCTCGCTGGTTTCACCGTGCAGGGGAAAGCTTCGATGGCTCGTTTTCAGTTGGAAAGTGCATTGGCTACAAACCCAACGCCTGCGCCGGTTTCATGCTATCGCCTCAGCCCAAATCCTTCGAGCGACCTTGCCGAGTTACGTTTTTCGCTTTTGGAAAGTGGCTTGACCCGGCTCTCATTGAGCAACCTCGCCGGGGACGTTATTTGGCAGACTGAAAAGTTGCTGCCTGGCGGAGAGCATCAGGAAATGCTGGATTTTCCCAACCTGCCTGCGGGTGTTTATTTCGTGAAAATCAGCAATGCCAACGGCAGCGCTGTTGAAAAAATGGTGCGGAACTAATGTAGTTAAGTAAAAAGTAAAAAGGTAAAAGGCAAAAGTGCGAGACATTGAGGAGCCAACAGTTTGACTTCCAATGTCTCGCACTTTTGCCTTTTTACTTTTGACTTGACTAAACGAAGGGCTGTTTTTGGCAAATCCGCCTACTTTTACCCGCGAAGGCTTATCATTTGAGACAGCCTCTTTGCGCACTGCCATGCCTCATCTTTTCAAAATTTTACTGCCTCTTTTTCTGGCGCTTGGCTGCCGCCCCGCTCTTGCACAGACGCCGCTCGACAACTACCTCGACCAGCGCATCGAGCGCCACGATTTCAGCAAAGACAAATGGAAATCCCTGTCCAAAGGCATTGATTACACGAAGGAAAAAAAGCCGAAAAAGAAGGAGCCGCAAGAGCCCCGTGGCTCGTCGTTGGACGCTGAAACAGCAGCAGTCATCAAGTGGCTCATCATCGGCATTGGCATTGCCGCCCTCATTTTTTTAATCGTAAAAATGGCGGGCGGCGAGGAGCTTTTCCGCCCCGGCAATCGCAAGCTCAAACCTGCCACCGGGAAAATAACGCTGGAACAAATCGAGGAAAACCTGCACGAAGCTGAGTTGCAAGACCCCATCCGGCAAGCAGTTTTGGCAGGCGATTTCGTGTTGGCGGTGCGGCTTTATTACCTCGCTTTGCTCAAAGAATTGTCGCTGAAAAAGCACATTCGCTGGAAGCGGGACAAGACGAATGGTGAGTATTTGCGGGAGTTGGCGGAGTCGCCGCTGTTCAGCCCGGTGCAGGAGGCGACGCTGATTTTCGAGCGGGTTTGGTACGGAGAAGTGAAGCTGGAACGAGCTGATTTTCAGGCGGTAGAGATAAGATTTCTGGATGCCGTAGCTAAGGTTCAATAATTTACCACGCAGGCTTTTCCCAGTTGGATTACATGATTGAAGATTACATGATTACATGATTTTTGATGGAATGGCAGATGGCAGGATGGACGATGT
>CAZHLB010000782.1:0-3542 GCA_964533005.1 uncultured Saprospiraceae bacterium | reverse complement strand
CGAAAGCTCGCATTGGATGGACTTTTTGAAGCCGGAAGACATTCCCATTTTGAAAAAAATGGTTGCCCAATTCGAGGGCGAGGAGAGCGCCGGGCATTTTGAGTTTTGGGCAAATCATCCTTGCGCCGAAACCTGGGTTTGGCGAGACGGTCGCAAGGCGCCTGCCGCCTTCGTGATGCGAATTGACTCACACAAACTGGCAGATTCGGCAGGCAACATTCCCGACCGGGTCGTTCGACAAATCGTTGATTATCAGAAGCGAAACCTGCACTTGCGCTCCGGCGAGCAGTGCGCCGTTTTCCGATTTTGGATGGCGAAGGATGCCTACCAGGGCATCTCAGATTTGCAAAGCGCCGTGTTTCTCGCCATCATTCAATACTATTTTTCACCGGGTCTGGCGGCGCATTTTTTGGTGACGGCGCAGCCGCAATTCTGGCTGCCAGTGTTTGCCTACGGCGACTTGCAATACGTGCCGGAACTGGACTTTTCCGCCAACAGAATGCCGATGGGCTTTTTCATGCACGACTGGCGCAAGCGCCCGCCGATTGCCTGGCTGGATTTGCTCGGCAAGCGGGAAATTGACGCCAACACAGGCACGGAAACACCCCTCGAAGTGCCTAAAATTCAATTGGTTGTGCTCAGTGAAGAAGGTTTTGAAGATGCCGTTGACCTGGCTTTGCGAGGCTATTACACCGGGCAGGATTTGGAGAAAAATCCCCTGCTTGCCAGCCGCATTATCATCAAAGAAACGGGCATGGACTCCAACGAAGGGGTGCGCATTGACAAGCTGAAAACCAAAATTTCCTCCGCCATCAAAGACATCGAGACGTCGCCGCTGGATGGGAAATATCACCGTGTGCTTTATCGCACTTTTATAAACCCGGTAGGCAGCCAGGAGAAAACGGCGGATTTTTTGAACATGTCGTTCAGCACTTATCGGCGGTATTTGAAGACGGGGATGGAAAAAGTGGTGGAGCGGCTTTGGAAAGAGGAGGTGGAATGAGGCTCGTTGTCGGCTACGCCAGATGCCTTGTGCCGGGCAGCCATTTTATCGAAGAATTTTTCTTCCTCAATCAGTTGAAGCTTTAATATTCATCAGGCGGCAAGCTCTTGATAAACCTTAGCTAATTCTTTGGAAGGATGTTTCCCATTGACTGGCATCGAGCGGTGAAATTTAGCAAGTGTCGTCTGCAAAAGGTCGGCAGCTTCGGAAGTTTGAAAACCGGCAGCAGTAATTTCAGTAAGCAATTCGCCTAAAAATCTTTCTCGCAAGTATTCATATTGAGAGATGATAAATTCCGTATCTCCCGCTGACGTGTGTCGAGCTATAACTTCATCTACTTTTTTTACCTGTTCGATGAGGTCGAGAATTCTGTAAATCGAGGCTTTCATGTTTTACGATTTTACCTCCAAAAATCCTTTTTTGAAGGTGTGATGATTGCGATCTTCCCTTGTTTTTCCAAAGAAATCAAGCCAGTGGGCTTTATCACTTAGAAAAAGGAAATAATCCCGGTGGTGTTCTTCGTAAACCTTTACGAAATAGGCATCCACGCCGTAGGTTTTAAGGGATAAAGGAGATTTTAGTTCCTTCAATTCTTTGTCAAATTTATTCACTAATTGCCAAGGCGCAAAAACCACAAGGTCAATGTCTTGAGGTATCAACTTCTTGGACACGAAACTTCCGTTTATCCACTGGTAAAATTCTTCGCCAATCAACGCCTTCAAATCTTCCAGGTAGCGCAGGTAATTTTCAAACAACTCCGTCCGCCGGGGCGAAGCAATTTCCTGGGTGAAGACCTTCCTGATTTCTTCCAGGTCGCTCAAAATCGGCTGGTTCGGAACCAGCAAGCCTTTCTCATTGAATGCAAGCATGGGTGAGGATTTTGCGACAATGTTAGCCAAGCCGGAATGCTCTTTCCAATTTTCTTTTTTCAAATTCAAGTGGCTGGAATTCAATGCCTGCTTGCCTGGTTTGCTCCTTCCGGTGAGTTTTTCATTTACTTTCGCCGCTCTTTTTTTCAAAAACACAAGACATGAAAAGAACCGAAATCGCCGCCATCCTCGAAAACGCTCCCGATAGCTATCGGGATGAAACCCAAGTCCTCGTCAAAGGCTGGGTGCGCTCCTTCCGCTCGAACCGTTTCATCGCCCTCAACGACGGCTCTTGCTTTCCCACTTTGCAAGTGGTCGTTGACTTCGAGCAGTTCCCGGAAGATTTTCTGAAAAAAATCCAGTTCCACGCCTGCATCGCCGTCACCGGCAAGCTCGTGTCATCGCAGGGCGCAGGTCAAAAAGTGGAGTTGCTGGCGGAAAACATCGAACTGCTGGGCGAGTGCAATCCTGAAGAGTACCACCTCCAGCCTAAGCACATGACGATGGAATACCTGCGGGAAAAGGCGCATTTCCGCATGCGGACGCAGACTTTCAGCGCCGTTTTTCGCATCCGCCACGCAGTCGCTTTTGCCGTTCACAAATATTACAACGACCGGGGTTACTACTACCTGCACACGCCCATCATCACCGGCAGCGACGCCGAGGGCGCAGGCGAAATGTTCCGGGTGACGACCCTCGACGTGGGCAACCCGCCTCGCAACGAAGACGGCAGCATCAACTGGAAAGAAGATTTTTTTGAAAAAAGCACCAACCTCACTGTCTCCGGGCAGTTGCAGGGAGAGGTGGCGGCGCTGGCGCTGGGCAAGATTTACACTTTTGGGCCCACCTTCCGGGCGGAAAAATCTTTCACGCCTCGCCACCTCGCCGAATTTTGGATGATTGAGCCGGAAGTGGCGTTTTTCGACATCCATGACAACATGGACTTGGCAGAAGATTTTGTCAAATACCTCATCCGTCACATCCTCGAAAACTACCCCGATGACCTCGCCTTCCTCGACCAGCGAATTAAAGACTCCGAGAAAAACATGAAACAGGAGGAGCGCCGCCCGATGGGGTTGTTGGACATGCTGCGCTTCGTGGTGGACAATGATTTCGAGCGCATCACTTACACGCAAGCCGTTGACATTCTGCGAAATAGCAATCCTTACAAAAAGAGTAAATTCCAGTTCCCGGTGGAATGGGGCAAGGATTTGCAGGCGGAGCACGAGCGGTATTTGGTGGAAAAACATTTCCAAAAACCCGTCATCGTGCGGGATTATCCGAAGGTCATCAAGGCATTTTACATGCGGGAAAACGAAGGCACGGAGCCTGGAAAGGAGACCGTCGCAGCGATGGACATCCTTTTTCCGTACATCGGCGAAGTCATCGGCGGCTCGCAGCGGGAGGAGCGGTTGGACAAAATCATGCAGCGCATCCACGAAATCGGAATCCCCGAAGAGGAGCTTTGGTGGTACCTGGAACTGCGCAAGTTTGGCGGCTGTCCGCACGCCGGTTTTGGCTTGGGCTTCGAGCGGATGGTACAGTTTATCACGGGGATGGGGAATATTCGGGACGTGATTCCATTTCCGAGGGCGGCGGGGAGTGCAGCGTTTTAAATTATTTAGTTCTCTGACAATTCTTGTGGGACGCGAGGAGGATGGGAACGCGGA
>CAZHLB010000781.1:0-3543 GCA_964533005.1 uncultured Saprospiraceae bacterium | reverse complement strand
GGCTAAAAAAGTGTCAACTACTTTTTTGCTGCCGTGAAACATCCCAAAAAATTTCCTGAAAAGCCACCTCTCTCCACCTGATGTCTTGCCATGAAAAAGAAAGTCCTTTCCTGCATCCAACCCACCGGCGACATGCACTTCGGCAACTATTTCGGAGCGGTGAAAAACTGGGTGGACTTGCAGGAAACCTACGAGTGCTACTACGGCGTGGTGAACTACCATGCGATGACCATGCCTTACAACGTGGAAAAATTGCGGGAAAACACGTGGGATTTCACCATCAACCTGCTGGCGGTCGGCGTGAAACCGGAGCATATTTTCATCCAGTCGCTCGTGCCGGAACATGCTGAGTTGTGCTGGATTTTCAACTGCTTCGCTTCCTACGGGCAGGTGACTCGTATGACGCAATTCAAGGACAAAAGCGCCCAGAGCGAAGCCATCGGCGACAGTTTTATTTCGGTGGGTTTGTTCGACTACCCGGTTTTGCAGGCGGCGGATATTTTGATTTACCGGGCTGATTTTGTGCCTGTCGGCAAAGACCAGGAACAGCACCTGGAACTGACCCGCAACATTGCGCAGCGCTTCAACAACCAGGTCGGCAAGGAATATTTCGTGCTGCCCGAAACGCTCTACACCAACACCCCGAACATCCGCTCCACCGCCGACCCCACCCGGAAAATGAGCAAAAGCCTCGGCGAAAAGCACTACGTCAATGTCTTTGGCGAGGAGGCGACCGTTCGCAAGCAAATCAAATCGGCAGTGACCGACACCGGCGACACGGCTGCCGGAGAAATCAGCCCTGGCATCGCCAACCTGTTCGAGTTGCTGAAAGCAAGTGGAAAAATCCTCGCCCACGACGTGCTGATGGAAAACTACCGGGCTGGCAGCCTTCGCTACGTTGACCTGAAAGAAGCGGTGGCAGAGGCGCTGGTCGAGCTTGTAAATGATTTCCGGCAACGCAGAGCCGAGTTGAAAGCCAATAAAAAAGAGGTGAAAGAAATCATCAAAGCCTCCTCCGCTGAGATTCGCAAGCGGGCGCAGGAGACGGTGCGGGAGGTGAAGGAGTTGGCGGGGTTGGTGAATGTGAAGTTTTGAAAAACAATCATTTATGAAAGAGGCGATGCCAGTTGACCGGCATCGCCTCTTTCATTTTATCTGGTCAAAACCAGCTTCCGGTAAAACGGCTTCCCCTCCGCCACTACCTGCACGATGTACATCCCCGCAGGCTGCTGGCTCAGGTCAAATTCCTGCCTGATTTTATCTCCGAACTGCGACTCCGGTTCCAAAATCACCTGCCCACTCAGGTTCAAAATGCGCACCTGCACTTCGGTTGGTTGTGTAAGCACGAGGTCGAGCTGCGCCAAACCACTGGTCGGGTTGGGGAAAAGATTGAATTCCTGAATGCCCGTCTGCTCATCTGCGGCGACAAAAATGCCGACCTGGTAACTCGCCTCGTCGGTGCAGCCGTTGGCGTCGGTGACGGTGACCTGGTAGTTGCCCGTTGTCAAACCGGCGACAATTTGCCCGGTGGAATCATTGCTCCATTCAAACTCGAAAGGCGCAGTGCCAAATTGCGGATTGACGTGAATCACGCCGTTGGCTTGCCCTTCGTCCGAGCCTTTCACGTCTGCCAGCAAGCCCAGGGTGCTGGGGCAACCGTTGACGTTGATGTTGTCGAGGTCGAGCCAGTAGTCGCCAGATGCCCAGGTGCCTGAGAAGCGAACATTGATGGCTTTGTTGGCGAAGGAATTGAGCGGGATTTTTTTCGTGGCGAAGTCGGTGCTCGGCACGTGGTTGCTGCTGTTGATGGTCAGCACGGTTTGGTACGAGGAGCCGCAATTGCTGGAAACTTGCACCTCCAACGTGTTGCCCGCACCGAGGTCAGTGGCGATGGTTCCATCGAAAAAGTCAACATAGCGATAGTCGAAAGATAGCGTATCGCCCATTTCAATCGGACCGAAGCGGCTGACGTCGAGTGAGAATGTGCTGGTGAAGGTGCTGTATAGGTTTTTCGTCAAAACGTAGGTGGGATTGTTGTGCTCGAAAGGCGTGGCGATGTAGCCGTCGGTCGTCCAGGTGTCTGGCAGGTCGTTGTCTTCAAAATCTTCCTGGATGGGTTTCGGCAGGGCGGTGATGACTTCCAGCCGGAAAGTGTCGTTGCCTCGTTGGGCATCATTTTCCAGTTCTGTCCAAGCCTCGATGTAGTACCAGCCCGGCTCGGAGAAGTCGTAGGTCGTTTCAAACGAGATGCTCTGCAAGCTGTCGTTGCCAATCACGCCCGTGAACAAGCCATCCTGCGGCACCGGCACGGCAATTTCTTGCCCGTTCACCGCAAAATGAAACTCGAACAAAGTCTGCGGGAGTTGCCCGTAGTTTTTCAGCAAAATTGTCACCTCCTCGTTGTTGCCGAGGTCGCAGGCGGGGTTGGCTTCGGGAGCGGTGATGCCCGCCACCCCGACGTCGTTCAGCCAAAGGGTTTGGAACATTGCCGGTCCGACCGGCTTGCTCGAAATGCTGTCGTCGCAGGCAAGTTGGACATAGACGTTGTACCAATATTTTTCGGAAAGCCCGGTCAGCTTATGGCTGGAAATGGTCGAAGGCACGGTGGCAATCGTGCCCGTTCCTCTCGTGAAACCCATCGGCCCGTACTCGACGACGTAGTCGCCCGTTGCTCCGGGATAGTTTTGCCATTGCACGGTGGCGTTGGTCGCATTCACGTCTTTCATCGAAACGCTCAACGGCGCAGGGCAATCGGCACAGGCGACAAACTCCACCGCCGTGCCGATTTTCGCAGGCGGCGTGCCGTCGCTAAAAATCACGTTGCCCGCCGGGTCAACGATGTTGTAGCTATTTCCGTCCTCGAAAAAGCCTTGTGTGTAGGAAACAGTCACTTGCGAATTGGCGGGAATGTCCACGGTGAAAATGGCTTCCGTCCCGAAGAAGAAATTGTAAACCTGCGAGAAGCCACCATAGCTCACTGTCAGGTAAGCCCCGTTCCAGCCAAAGCCATTTTCATTAAAAAGCTCCAGCGTGTAGGTGCAAGGAGAACCAGCGGGGCCCAAATTGCAATCCACCTGGAAGGGTTTGGTTTTGACCGGGCAACTGAAAGAATCCACGCCGCAAGCCACCCGGATGTATGCCTCGTAAGTCACACAAGGATTCAACCCGGTAAGCGTGGCAGCCGAAGCCGTCGTGATTTGTTGCAGACCCCAACCGAGCGGAAAACCTACCGGGCCATATTCAATTGAGTAGCTATCCGCCCCGCTCACGTTTGCCCAATTCACAAAGGCAGAACTGTCGGTCACCTGGTTCACCACAATCAGGTTGGAATTGACGGTGTTGCAGCTTGGGCAGCAGCCGGGCTGGTTGAAAATCACGCCCGTTGTTGGCGGCATCGTACTTGCCAAAATTTCGCTGCCGCCAGGCCCTTCCACCGTAAAAACGACCTCGGCGACAAAAAATCCGGGGGTAAATTCAATGATGATTTGCCCGCCGTTCGTCACCTCGAAAGTGGAAACGCCGATTGCGCCGTTGGGCAAAGTG
>CAZHLB010000780.1:0-3550 GCA_964533005.1 uncultured Saprospiraceae bacterium | reverse complement strand
CGACTTGCAGACTTGCAGACATTTGTTTCACTCAGACGCCACATGAGTCACAATTGTGATAAAAAAAATGGCAACAGACATCGGTTCATTCATAGTTCAATCGCCTGATATCCGGCACGGGCGTCCCAGGGTCGTAGGCACTGGCATCACCGTTCATCGCATAGCCATTTGGTATCGCCTTGGATATCGCCCGGAACAAATTGTAACTGAATTTTATCCTCACATTTCTCTTGCTCAAATCTTTGCTGCGCTCTCCTATTATTTTGCAAACCAGCTAATAATTGATGCAGAAATCGCTGCTGAAGAAGCAGAAGCTGACCGCCTCGAGGCTGAGTTCATGGCGCACCGGAAAACGTCGCCTCCAACAACCCCGTCCTCTTCACCCAAGCCATCTTCTCCCGCCACTTATCCTCCTGCTCCGACTCCGTAAACCCAAACAACTCCGTGAACCGGTGAAAAAAGCGCCATTCAAAACAGCGGTGCAAATCCTCCTTCGGCTTCTCCCAAGTCTTGCCCTGTTTGAAATAATCCAGCATGAACGGAAAGGCTTCCCGGTATTTTTCGCCATAAAATGCAGGCGGTTTTTGCTCGCCGCCATGCCGCAGCAACAGCCAGATGCCATAGCCTGCGCCCCATTGCCCGACAATTTTAGGGTACAAATCGGGCGTTGCCCAATCATATTGGAGCAAATAACTGAGGACTAATTCAAGGAACAAGGCAGGCGGCTCGGCTAACAGTTTTTCCGCTTTTTGCGTCAGCGACAACCTGCCCCGGCGCTTTTTCACGAAGTGACCAGCCTGCAAAACCAGGTGCAAAGTGTGCAGGTGAAACCAGTCGCTTTCCTTTCGCACCAAGCCTTTCAGCCATTCCCGCACGTAAAAATCATCGACCAGACCGAGGTCGAAAAGTTGCTGGCAAAGTTGCCGGGGCAACCTGCCCGTCTGGGTCAGCTTGATTTCTTTTTGGCTGGAAATTTCTTGCAGCAGCGCCAGACAAAGCTGGAAAAACGGAACCTGCCCAACCAGTTCGGCAGGCGGCTGGCGCAATTGCAAAGGCGAATGTTCACTGAAAGGGCGATGGACAAGTTGCTCGAAGGCGGCAGGCTTCAAGCCGCCAGGACTTGGTTGGTAAAAACTGCCCATGAGTGGTGGTTTAGATGAATAGTGGGATGGATTTGGGGCAAAAAAAAGAGCGAAGTTGTGCTCCAACATTCGCTCTTAATAGTTCAGGATACGCCAAAAACAACAGGGTTTACAGAGGGTTAAATGAACGAAAACAACGAACAGGAACTGCTTACAGAGGCATTGATAAGGGATCAGATGGTTTCTAATTCTTCCCTGCTTTCGGCGTGTGAGTAAGATTTGAAAATGGATTTTTCGGGGCTAAAAATCAGATTGCTTCACTGGGTCTCTTGAAATTGGATAAGCTGGAAAAAAAGGTTTTCTGGGGCGGATTGGAACAAATCGTCAGGGTGTTTTTGGTCACAAGGCATTTAGTTTCAGGTGTTTGAAGGGTGAGAAAAAAAGGGAATCAGGCGTCGGTGTAGGTTTAGGAAAGGAGCCAAAATTCTCGAAAGAACCAGGCAAAGGGGCTAAGTGCTGGGCAAGCAAGGGGTATTAGACATTCGACAAATGAAAAAGAAGGGAGAGAAAGCCAACCAGTTTCCCGGCGACTTTTAATTTCTTTGCGCTTGCCTGCTTCATTCATTTCAATTGTGTACTGAACGTTATCAGATTTGTTGAAACAAAGGTGCATTGGGGTTTGAACCTTGTCAAAGACAAAAAAACCCTGTTAGCAGAAAAGAAATTGAAATATAAGAAGGCAAAAACCCGCCGGACGTGGATTTTCCGGCTTTTTAGATTGCCCGACTGCTCAAGTCAGATTGCTTTCGCAAAAATTCTCACGTCATTTTCATCCCATTCATTTCCCTGACCGAAGCCAAGTCCCACGAGCATTTTGTCTAAACCCTCAAAATTGCATTGGAGAACAATCTACCCAGTAACGTGCCCTTCCTCCATGCAAAACTCACAGCTATTTCACGTGCTCCCCTTGCTGAGTTCTAAGGAATACAGCGAGCTTGGGAAATTTTTGGCTTCCCCTTACTGCAATTCCGTCGAGCGGCTCGTAGAATATCACGAGGCGCTGAAGAAATTTCATCCGCACCTCCACGACATGAAATTGACGCCGGAGGAGCTTTTCAAAAGGGTTTTCCCGGAAGGAAAACCTTTCAATGCCGGCGAGCTTCGGGGGCTGACGTCAAAATTTCACAAGGCGGTAAACGAGTTCCTGGCTTTCAATGAACTGAAACAAAACGAGGTTCTGAAAGCAAAACTCACCACTCTTTCGCTGAGTCAAAAAGACAATTATTCCCTGTTTGTAGAAAAAGCGGAAGCCTTCATCAAGCAGCTACTGGAAAAAAAAGAGCGGGATTTGGCACATTACCTCGACCTGTTCGAGATGAACCGGCATTTGTTTTTTCATCCGCTGACTGAGAAAAGGAAAGATGGCGCAGAATTCTTCCAACAGACCGTCGGCAGTTTGGATAGATTTTTCACTTTGGCAAAATTGCGGCTTGCGGCAGAGCATTTCATTAGAAGTGGTGACAATGGAGTACAATCTGAAATTGCCTATTTAGAAGAAGCCATCAAACAAGCAGCCATCTATTCTGAGGGCAATCCTGTTTTCGGTATTTACCTAAAAATCATACAGCTTTATCAGGGAAAGGGCAATGACCAACTTTTCCAGCAATTGAGAGCGGAATTTCGCCAGCATGGAAACCTGTTGAGAGCTGATGAACGAAATGAAATTTACCCTTTTGTGATGAGCTATGCTATTCGTCAGGGTAATCAGGGCAATAAAAAATACCAGCAAGAACAGTTTGAGATTTACAAGGACTGGCTTCAATCGGGATTGTTAATAGAGCATAATCATTTTCCGGAAGGTATTTTTCGACAAATCGTTTCGATAGCTATTTTCCAAGGCGAATTTGATTGGGCAGAAAAATTTATGTCGGATTATCAAAGATTTCTTCCCCCCCATTATCGGGAAATTGAACTGAACATAGGAAAGGCTGAAATCTTATTTTACAAGGGAAAATTCAGCGAATGCGTGGATTTCCTGAATCAATTTAAGACCAATAATCCCATTGTTGAATTATGGCTGAGACGGCGAACAATTCAATGCCTTTATGAAGATTATTGCGCCAATGCCACCCTGCTCGATGCGTTGGAAGCAAGAATAGATGCTTTCGACAAATACCTCCAACGAGACAAGATTCTCCAAAAGTCCCTGGTGGAAGCACACCGGAAATTTTGCAGCCTTACCAAGAAACTGGCTAATGGAAAGAACCTGGAGCGAAGGGAAAAACTGGCATTGGCGAAACGATTGAAAGAAGAACTTGCTGAACCGAAAACAATTGCCGGCAGGGAGTGGCTGGAAGCAAAAATTCAAGCGATATAAAAACCCTGGGCAATTTCGAAAAGGTTGCCCAGGGCATCCATGTCTTCAATGTATGACTACATCTTGCGTACCAATAAATCCGCTCGGCTCT
>CAZHLB010000779.1:0-3564 GCA_964533005.1 uncultured Saprospiraceae bacterium | reverse complement strand
TGTTTCCACTGTTAAATTTTAGCAGAGTCTAACCCCCCTTGAGGGGGGGCAGGGGGGGTGATTGCGCTTCACCCACAAGCCCACCCCACCTCTTTTTCTGGAAATTTCTCAATTTCCAATTTCCCAATTTCAAATTAGAATCCTGCATTCACGCCCACCATGAAAATCTTGTTGGAGGGGTAGTTGCCGAAGTCGAAACCATTCCACAAATCGGGGCGAATGGTAGAATTCAGGTCGGCGTTGTTGGAACTCTGAACGCCGAAGTTGGACAGCGCCGGGTCGAGACCTGAATAGCCCGTGATGGTGAACAGGTTCTGCGCCTGCACGTACAGCCGGAGGCTGCTGAACACTTTGCCCGTCACGCTCGCCGGGAAGTTGTAACCCAACTGGATGGTTTTGGCGCGCAGATACGAGCCGTCTTCCACGTAGAAGCTGCTTGGCGTGTAGCTATACGTGTCGTTGATGTTCAACATCGGCAAATTGCCATCCGGGTTGGTGGTCGGGTGGAACGAGTTGGTCAACAGTTCCTTACGGACGTTGGAATTGAAGAAACGGAAGGTCTCGAACAGCTTGTTGTAGTTGAAAATCTCGTTGCCGACCGAGGCGTACAAGAAGATGTTCAGGTCGAAACTCTTGTACTCGAAGTTCAGGTTGACGCCACCCGTGAAATCGGGGTGCGGGTCGCCGACCACGCCTTTGTCGTCGTCGTCAATTTTGCCGTCGGCATTCAAGTCTTTGAAACGAATGCGCCCGATTGCTTTGCCATCCTGCGCTCCATGAGCGTCCACCTCGGCTTGCGAGCGGAAAAGACCGTCGGCAGTGAAGCCGTAGAACGAAGAAATGGAATAGCCAACCTTGTTCAGGTTGATAAGACCGATGCGGGAATCGGTGCCGGTCGGGAAAAACGTCTCCGAACTGCCGTCAATCGAGACGATTTCGTTGTTGTACTTGGAGAAGGTCAGACCGACGCTGTAGCTGAAATCGGAACTGCTGCGGTTGCGATAATCCAGGCTCAAGTCCACGCCTTTATTTTCCATTTCGGCAATGTTGATGTAGGCGGGAGAGGCAGTGCCGGCGGTGCCGGGCAGGGAAGCGGGGAAGAGCAAGCCGTCCACCGTCCTTTTATAAACGTCCACCACGAAGTTGACTTTTCCTGCAAAAAGCGAGGCGTCCAAACCGACGTTGGTGGAGACGTTTTCCTCCCATTTTGTTGCCTTGTTGCCCCGGCGCTGCAAGGAATAGCCAGTGGTGAGAGCGCCGTTTGCGCCGTTGATGTCGTAGAACGTGGAAGCCGTGCCGCCGCCGAAACGGTCGAAAGCGTTGCCGCCGGGCACGCGCTGGTTGCCTGTTTTTCCCCAGCCGAAACGAAGTTTCAAGTCCTCCAGCCATTCCGCGCTTTCGAGGAAGGATTCCTCGCTGAGGCGCCATCCCACGCTGAACGCGGGGAACACGCCATATTTTTCATCGCCAAAATTGGAGGAACCGTCCCTGCGCACGGTGAAGCTGACGAGGTACTTGTCGTCGTACGAGTAGTCGAGTTTGCCGAAGGCGGAAGCCAGCGAAGACGTGCCGCCGAAGGTGCCCACCTGCCTCGTGTCCGGGCTTGCCAAGCCGCCGTTCACGTACCAGGCGTTGATGTCGTAAGTGAAATAGTTGTTGATTTGCCCGAAGATGCTCCTGTCTTTGCGCCGGATGGCTTCGTAGCCAACCAATACGTTCAAGGCGTGTCGGTCGGCGAGCGTGGCGTTGTAGGTCAACGTGTTCGTCCACGTCCAGACGAAGCCGTGACCCCAGTCTTCCCGCCAGGAGTCGGAAGTGCTCGGCTCCCGGTTTTCGTAGTTCGGGAAGTCGAAGCGACCCCGGTAGTTGTTGTAAAACTCACTGCCGAGGCTAGTGCGGGCTTTCAAATTATCCGTGATTGCCAGGTCGGCAAACACGTTGCCCAGGATGCGGTAGTAAGTTCCCTTGTTGTCCTTGTTGCGGATAAGCTCGGCGACCGGGTTGGTGCCGTTGCTCATGCCTTGCGATTTGTCGCCCGCAAAATTTTCACCGCTGACGTCGTAAACCGGGGTGAGCGGGTTCATCAAAAGCACCCAGGTCATCACGCCCTGCTCGTCCTGGTTGCCGCCGCTGACGCCTTCGTTGCCGACGCTGTTGGAGCGGGAAAGGGAGAAGTTCTCGCCAAAGGTGAACCGCCCCTTCTTGAACTCGGTGTTGGCGCGCACGGTGTAGCGTTTGAAGTAGTTGTTAATCATCGTGCCCTTCTGGTCGAGGTAGCTGGCGGACAGGTAGTAGCTGCCGCCTTCGTTGCCGCCGGAAACGCCGAGGTTGTGCTCCGTCACCGGCGCAGGCTCGAAGACCTCGTCGAACCAGTTGGTGCCCTCCTGGTTGGCTTTGAAAATGAGGTTGTTCGGATACGAATAATCGGCTTCGTTCACCGGCGCGCTGCTGACGGGATAGGAATACGTCGGCAAGACGCCTCTGCCCAGCGAGTACGGGTTGGCGGCATCCACCGTCAGACCCGCATTTTCATGGGCTTGCCAAAGCACTTCGGAATAATCCTTCGGGTCTTGAATCAGCCAATCCGTCGTGCCGACGGGATTCGCCACGCCGACGTAGGCATCATAATTCACCCGCACTTTCCCGGCTTTGCCCTTTTTCGTGGTCACGATGATGACGCCGCTGTTGGCGCGTGAGCCGTAAATCGAAGCAGCCGAGGCGTCTTTGAGCACCTGGATGGTTTCGATGTCGTTCGGGTTGAAACCCGTGTTGAAAGCATCCTCCACCGGCACCCCGTCAATGATGAACAGCGGGTCGTTGCTGGAAAAAGAGCTGATGCCCCGGATGCGCACAATCGTGCCTTCGCCCGGCTCGCCGGAAGTGGAGACGGTCAGACCGGTGGCTCGACCTTCCAGTTTTTGCGTGAAACTGGTGGCGGAGACCTTGTTCAAGTCATCCGAATTGACGACGGAAACAGCGCCGGTGATGTCCCGCTTGCGCTGGGTGGAATAGCCCGTGACAACGACCTCGCTCAACAGTTGCTCTTTGGAGCGCATGGACTCGTCAATTTGCGAGTTGTCGCCGACGAGGACGGTCTGGGTGATGTAGCCCGTGTAGGAGATGTCGAGGGCAGCGCCCTTTGCCGCCCTAAGTTCGTACTTGCCATCGGTGTCCGAGATGGTGCCGTTGGAAGTGCCTTGCACTAAAATGTTGGCGCCAATCAGCGGAGTGCCTGTTTCATCTGTTACCGTGCCGCGGACAGTCATGTCTTGTGCCATGATGCCAGCAGACGATATCAGTATGAAAAGTAGTGCGAGCCAACCTTGCCGGAGCAAGTCGAAAGGCTCGGAAGTTTTGAATAAAGGTTTACGATTCATACATGCAGCGTTAAATTGTGAAAGAATTAGTGAGCAATTGAAAGGAGTCTACGGATGCCGCCGAGGGTGGGGCATTCGTGTTGTGAGAGTACTTTGCGAGATTCATGATTACCATTTTTAGAAGTGATGAAATCGATTGCGTAGAAAAATTTAGAACCGAGATTTTTCGGAGGATTTCCATCTCCAG
>CAZHLB010000778.1:0-3565 GCA_964533005.1 uncultured Saprospiraceae bacterium | reverse complement strand
CAACCCTACGGCGGATTTTTACCTTTACAAAAAGAAAAAAAGAAAAAGATGGTCACGTTAACTGAAATGTTGCCTGGCATTCGCCAACTCGCCTTCCTGGATAAAATTCGCCTGATTCGCATCCTGGCGGAAGAAATCGAACCGCCAAAAGCGGAGGAACAGACCTACTTCGAGCCGTACAAAGTCTATTATTTTCACACGCCTTATTTTGCTGAAGGAGCGGCTGAACAGTTGATGAAAGCCCTTGAAGAAGCCAAAATGGCAAAATGAAAACCATGCGATTCAAGTATTCTACCACCCACTCTCGCCAAAGCGAAATAGACAGCTTGCCACGTCTTCCCCTACTCTTGCAATCGGGCGGCAAATCCCTCGAAGTCATTGGTCTGGTTGACAGCGGCGCCACCATCAATGTCTTGCCATTTTCAATAGGTCAACATTTGGGCGGCGTCTGGGACGAGCGCAAAGCGACCGTGAAATTGGCTGGCAATCTTGCCAGGTCGAATGCGCAACCGCTGGTTTTACAAGCCCAAGTGGGAGAAACTCCGCCGATTTTGCTTGCCTTTGCTTGGGCTTCTCACGACGAAACGCCTGTCATTTTGGGGCAAATGAATTTCTTCCTGGAATTTGAAGTCTGCTTTTTCCGTGAAAAACTGGAGTTCGAGGTGAAGCTGAAAAATCAGCATTAACCTGTCTTACCGCCTGCCGTTGAGCTGCTGAAATCCCCGCATGATGCCCCGGTCAGCCTTCCGCAAAAATTCAAGAATATAATCCCGTTCTGGCGTCGGGTCAATTTCCGCCTCGATGATTTGGGTGGCTTGCGAGGTGTTGAAACCTTTCACAAAAAGGATGCGGTAGATGTCTTGAATCTGTTTGATTTGGTCAGGTTTGAACCCCCGGCGGCGCAATCCGACCGAGTTGATGCCTGCGTAGGAAAGCGGTTCACGGGCAGCTTTCACAAAAGGCGGCACGTCTTTGCGAACCAGCGAACCGCCGCCGATGAAGGCGTGAGCGCCAATTTTGACAAACTGATGCACCGCAGTCAAGCCGCCAAGAATAGCGCAATCTTCGATTTCGATGTGCCCGGCGAGGGTGACGCCATTTGCCAGCACACAATTTTTGCCGATGTGGCAATCATGCGCCACGTGGACGTAAGCCATGAGCAACGAGCCTTTGCCGATGGTGGTGCGGTGGCTGGCTTGGGTTCCCCGGTTCAGGGTGCAGTATTCCCGCACGACCACCTCGTCGCCCAATTCGACCAGGCTGTACTCGCCTTTAAATTTTAAATCTTGGGGAACTGCGCCGACCACGGCGCCGGGAAAAATTTTGCAGCCCTTGCCAATTCTTGCCCCATCCATGATGGTCACGTTGGGGCCCACCCAAGTGTCGTCGCCGATAACGACGTCTCTTCCGATGGTGGTGAAAGGCTCGACCGTAATGTTTTTTCCGATTTTGGCTTCGGGGTGGATGAAGCGCATCCCGTGAGCGTTGCCGTTGAGGTAGGGCAGAATGGAGGACGGTTGTTCTGTAGTAATTTTCATTTCAAACATGGAAAATTTATGTGTGCTCTAATGCCGACCCAAGTTGTTTTTTGCTGATTTGAAAAGGAAAAACGTGCTTCGGATTTCAACGTTCACGCTGACGAAGCTGCCGGCGGATAGGCTTGTGTCTTGTCTGGAACTGTGGAGGTGAAGAATGAAGGTTGCTCGCTGAAAAAGCCTTGTCTACTGGTTATCGTCAAGTTGTTTGGGTTGTTTTTCGTGATTTTCCTTAACGGGTCTTTAACTGACATTGATTTCGATTATTGTAGAAACACGGAAAAGAAACCTTCGCAGAGAGATGATTTTTCCTGAAAAATCATCTCTCTCCAAGCCGGTTCTATAAAAGTGAATGAGGGTTGACACACATCAACCCTCATTCATTGAAGCTCCTGGAATTTGAACCGGAAGGCAGGTTGGAAATGGAAAATTTTGGGATGTTTCACGAACACACTTTTTTTCAAACACATAGTCACATGAGTTCACATAGTTTTTTGAGAATCAGCAAACTATGTGAACTCATGTGACTATGTGTTGAAGAAAAAAACGTGTTGATGAAACATCCCAAAATTTTTTCAAAATTTTCCAGTTCCAACCTGCCTCCCGCTGGTTTTCAGGCTTCCACCATTTTTTCTTGCTCCTTCGCCACCGCCCGTCGGACAATTTGGGCGGTCAGCTCTCCTTCCGACACCAATTTATTGCCCACGTAAGCCGTGCCATGCATCTGCATGATGCCCCGGCGCAGGGGGGCGGTGAGTTCCATTTTCAAAATCAGGGTGTCGCCCGGCACGACTTTATGCTTGAATTTCACACCGTCAACTTTCAGAAAATAGGTGTCCCAATTCCCAGGGTCGCTCACTTTGGACAAAGCCAAAATGCCACCTGTCTGCGCCAAAGCTTCGATTTGCAGGACGCCCGGGAAAATCGGGTTGCCCGGAAAATGCCCTTGGAAAAAATACTCGTTGAAGCTGACGTTTTTCACGCCAACGACGTGATTGTCAGACATTTCGATGATTTTGTCCACTAGCAAAAACGGGTAGCGGTGCGGCAGTACCCGCTCGATGTCAGTCGAAGTGTAGAGCGGTTCGGCATTGGGGTCGTAGCGAGGAATTCCCTTGCTGCGGCGCTGCTCGGCATATACTTTTTTCAACTGGCGGGCGAACTCTACGTTGGCGGTGTGACCCGGTTTGGTGGCGACGATTTTGCCTTTGATGGGCTTGCCCACCAGTGCCAGGTCGCCAAGCACGTCGAGGAGTTTGTGGCGGGCAGGCTCGTTGTTGAAATAAAGTTCGATGGTGTTCAGGATGCCTTCCTTGTCAATTTTTACGCTGGGTTTGTTCAGCTTTTTCGCCAGGGCGTCCAGTTCTTCCTGGTTCATCAGCCTGTCCACGATGACGATGGCGTTGCTCAGGTCGCCGCCTTTAATCAGGTCATTATCAACCAGATATTCGAGTTCGTGCAGGAAAACGAAGGTGCGGCATGGCGCAATTTCAGCGGCATACTCCTCGATGTGGTTCAGCGAAGCGTATTGCTGACCCAGCACCCTGGAATTGAAATCAATCATCGTGGTCACCTGAAAACCATCGGCTGGCAAGGCGAGCAATTCAGCGCCGGTGCGCTCGTCGTAGTGCAGAATTGGCTCGGTGATTTCCAAAAATTCCCTCGGCTCGGCTTGCTCCCGGATGCCCGCATCTTCCAAAGCCTTGACAAAAAAGCCTGCGCTGCCGTCCATGATGGGCACTTCGGGCCCGTCAATTTCAATCAGCACGTTGTCAATGCCCAAGCCAAAAAGCGCCGAAAGTGCATGCTCCACCGTGCTCACGTGCGCATCTCCTTGCTGAAGAGTCGTGCCCCGCAGGGTCGAAACGACATTCGCCACGTCCGCCCGGATGAGCGGAGCGTCGTGCAGGTCGGTGCGCTGAAATTTGACGCCGTGATTGGTTTCCGCAGGCAAAAAGGTCATCGTCACCTCCTTGCCCGTGTGCAACCCGATGCCTTTCACGGTCGCCGGATATTTAATTGTGTGCTGA
>CAZHLB010000777.1:0-3583 GCA_964533005.1 uncultured Saprospiraceae bacterium | reverse complement strand
GGTGTCGCCCATCGCCAAACTGGAGTTTGGCTACACTTTTCTCTCAAAGCCCTACATGAGCCATCGGTTTTACCCTTGCAATCATAATTTTACGCAGGCTTCAAAACCAGGCAATAATGGACAAAAAAACTAAGTATCAGGAACTTATCAAAGCAAGAAAGCAAGACAATTGCTGCGTCTGCGAACTTGCAAATCCTCATTCAATATTTCCGGAATTAATGAAAGATTTTCTCGACCCTTGGGAGCAATGGCAAAATGATTTGGATGCAAAAATTATGGTTATTGGACAAGACTTCGCTAATGAAGCCACCTTTTTGAAGGACAAAGGTTTTGTTGAACCTCTACCAAACAAGCATCTCTACCGTTCCAACAAGAATTTAAGATGGTTATTTAGACAACAATTAGGGATAGACATAGGGCATCCTCATCCTTGCTCATTTGAGCGTAAGCAAGCGCCTGTCTTTATTACGAATGCTATCATGGGACTCAAATTGTCTGAATCAATGTCTTCCCAAGTCAAAGTCAAATGGCTTGACTGTTACCAGGAAAAATACCTGAAACCTTTAATTCGGATAATTGAACCGCAGGTAATTCTTTGCCTTGGCAAAATCGCAACCTATTCGGTGTTCTCTATTTACGGCTATATCTTCAATTCCTTCAAAAGTGTTGTCGAAACTCCACCTGAAAAGGAAAAAACAGGTGGAATTAAAGTCTTTCCAGTTTTTCACACTGGTAGCCGAATGTTGTATAATCGCCCTCAAGCTGCTTCTGATTGGGAAAAAATTGGAAGCTATTTAACCAACTTGGAGTACACAAATTCAATTTAATAGCTTCAACCATGAAGAAATCAATTCTCCATTTCTTTTTCCTTTTGATACCGGTCTTGCTTTTCTGTCAAATAAAACCAGCTTCGCCTGCCTGGTCTTCCAACAAAAAAGCCATCGCCCAATCCGTTGAAAAACACGAAAAAGAGCTTGTCCACCTCAGCGACCAAGTCTGGGCATTCGCAGAAACTGCCCTGCGGGAAACACAATCCGCAAAAGTCCTCGCCGACTACGCAGAAGCCCAAGGCTTCAAAGTGGAGCGAGGCGTGGCGGGAATGCCCACCGCTTTCATCGCCAGCTACGGCAGTGGCAAGCCGGTGATTGGCATTTTGGGTGAATTCGACGCCTTGCCTGGGCTGTCGCAAAAGGCAATTCCAACGAAAGAACCTTTGCAGGAAGGCGCTGGCGGGCACGGCTGCGGGCACAACCTTTTCGGCGCAGGAAGCCTCGGCGCAGCGGTGGCAATCAAAGAATTAATCGCTGCCGGAAAACTGAAAGGCACCATTCGATTTTACGGAACGCCTGCCGAGGAAGACGTCGGCGGCAAAGTCTATATGGTGCGGGAAGGCTTGTTCAACGACGTGGACGTGTGCCTCGACTGGCACCCTGGCGACCTGACCGAAGCCAGTGTGCAAAGTTCGCAGGCGATGGTCAGCCACATCATCGAATTCAAAGGCAAAGCCGCCCACGCTGCTTACGACCCCTGGAACGGTCGCAGCGCCCTCGACGCCGCCGAGCTTTGCATGCACGGACTGAACCTGTTGCGGGAGCACGTCAAGCCGACCGTCCGAATTCACTACGTGCTAACCGACGGCGGCGACGTGCCCAACGTCGTGCCCGACCACGCCAAAATCTGGCTTTGGGTGCGGGACAGCCGCCGGGACGGGGTCGAAGAAGTTTGGACAAGGGTCGAAGACATCATCGCCGGTTCGGCGCAAATGGCAGGCGTCGAAGTCAAAACCACGCTCGATGCAGGCAGTTGGGAATACCTCGTGAACCGCCGGGGCGCAACGGCTTTGCAGACAAACCTGGATTTGCTCGGCGACATCGTCTATTCGCCGGAGGAGGCTGATTTTGGGAAGAAAATCCAGGTCGCCACCGGCATCGAACCGACCGGCATGGACGCCAAAATCCGCCCCTTGCGGGAAACCATGCGAGACCCGGAAGGCGGCTCCACCGACGTTGCCGACGTGAGTTGGGTCACGCCGGAAATCTCGCTCATTGTCGCCACCGCTCCCTCGAAAGCGCCTTGGCATAGCTGGGCAGTGGTCGCCTGCGGCGGCATGAGCATCGGGCACAAAGGCATGCTTTACGCTGCAAAAGGGTTGGGCATGACGATGGTGGATTTGTTTGAAAACGAGGCGCTTATAGGTGAAATCCGGTCGGAGTTCAAGCAACGGAAGGGAGACACGGTTTACAAAGCTTTGCTGCCGGAGGGCCCGCCGCCTGTGCCTAAAAAATGATGCAAGCTGCTCGATGTAAGGCGCTGTCTCACAAGTTGATAAGGGCTCAGCAGGTTCAGCAGGTTCAGCAGGTTCAGCAAAGTTTAGAGCTAAACCTTGTTAAACCTGTTAAACCCTTATCAACTTATGAGACAGCCCCAACACCGCTCTCTGAAATTCATTCCCTCACCAAAACCACGGCTTTTGCAGCGTACTATTTTCAATCCGCAGGCAATCCACGCATTCAGGCGGGAAGCCAAAATTCTGATAGCTGTTAAACTGGTAATTTTGAATGCAAGGCTCGAGCAATTGAACCGGCAGAAATTCATTTCTGGATATGAATACCCGTGCCGTGTCGGCAGCGACGGCTTCGAAAAAACCGAGCGCCAATTCATCCGGGGCGTCGGGATTGAAAAGGTTTCCCCGCACGGTGGCGGGCGGCGAGTCGAAAATATTGCCGCCGGGGTTGGCGGCTTTGTCGGCGTCGTTCCAATAATTGTAAGACCGGCGGGTCATGCGCAACTGCACGGTTTCCATGCAGGAGCGTTCCCAAAAGGTGTGGTCGAGTTTTTTATCGCCCACCGATTGAAGTTGCAAGTCGAAACCTTGCGCCTCCAGCGACTCGAACAAGTACGGTATCTGCCTGCGTAAGTGCGTGCGGATGAAACACAATTTTGGCGGCGGATAGAAAGGATTATTGATAATAAGCCCAATAGGCGCTTCCGCCCTTGCCCAGACGTGGTCGGTTTCCCAGCGCAGCCAGACGCCACCTTCTGCCGGGGCAGGTGGAATTTTGGCGTTGATGAAGGTGTGGAAAAACCGTATCGAATCCAACTGCCAGTATTGGCTGTCAATCGGCAGCACCGGCGGCATCGTTTCGGGCAGCGAGCGCAGGCGTTTGCCGCCAGGCAGCAAGATGTCCAACGAGTAGGTGCGACCCGGCGTCCCTTTCACGGTCGCTTGAAGAAGTTGATAATTGCCGCCGCCCGTTTCGAGGTATTGTTCCCGGTTGCCCAGGTCGTCTTCGATGAAAACGGTAGCGCCTTCCACTTCCCGCTCTCTGCGGTCGTCGCCGTAGGGAATGGTTTCGAGGATGCGCAAGTCGTGGGGCGAGGGGTTGTTGGAGATTTTGCCATAGACTACGATTTGCGACGGTGCGTCGGGCGGCTGCTGGAAGTTGATTTCTTCGATGCAACTGGTGCAGCCGAGGAGCAAAACGAGGGAAAGGAAAAGATTGAATTTCATGCTGTTGACTTAATCGCTACCTGTTTTTGATTAGATGATTGTTGATGGAATGGCAGATGTCGGGATGTGCGA
>CAZHLB010000776.1:1953-3585 GCA_964533005.1 uncultured Saprospiraceae bacterium | reverse complement strand
CACAAATCCATTTTTCAAATGAAAAAACTGACTACCCTTTTCCACCTCTGCCTCTTGCCGTTCTCCTTGTTGCTCGCCCAAGGCGACCTCTTCTTCGCCGAAGGCACGGTGCATGAAATCCGCTTCCAATTTTCCCAAACCGGCTACTGGGACAGCCTCGTTGCCAACAAGCCCGGTGAGATTTACATGAAATGCGACGTGACCATTGACGGCACGACCTACTCCGACGCCGGGGTACGCTTCAAAGGCAACTCCTCGTTCAACAACCCTTCGCAGAAAAAGCCCTTCAAAATTGACCTCGAAGAATTCGTCGCCGACCAGACCCACGACGGGCTGAAACAGCTTTCGCTCAACAACGGCTTCAAAGACCCCACCTTCCTGCGGGAAAAGCTGATGCTTGATTTTTGCAACCAGCACGGCATCCCTGCGCCGAGGGCGAGTTTCGCCAATTTGTATATCAACGACCAGCTTTGGGGGCTTTACCCGGTGGTCGAGGACGTAGGAAAAACCTTCCTCAAACATCGCTTCGGCAACAACGACGGCAACCTTTTTAAAGGAGAGCCGCACGGTTTGCTCACCTGGAAAGGCTGGCAGCAATCGCTCTACGAAATGGATTATGAATTGAAAACCAACGAGTTGGAAAATGACTGGAGCGGTTTGATTGCTTTCCTGAATGCGCTGAACAACGCCCCGGCGGCGCAGTTGCCCGACAGCCTTGCCGCCCGGCTGAATCTCGAAAGCTGGTTCGGCTATTGGGCGGCGCACAACCTGTTCGTCAACCTCGACAGCTATGTGGGCAGCGGGCACAATTATTATTTGTACCAAAACGAGGACACCGGGCTATTCGAGTTCATCACCTGGGACGTGAACGAGGCATTCGGCAATTTCAAAATGGGTTTGAACATGCAGCAAATCAAAAACCTGCCCTTCAAGCACATCCCCGAACCGTTCAACCAGCGCCCGTTGATGAACCGCCTGCTGCAAGATGCCTCGCTCAGGCAGATGTTAGCCGACCGGCTTTGCGAGTTGCTGCAAGATTTCAGCAATGAAAAAATGGATGCTCGTATTGACTCGCTCGCCGACCTCGTGCGCCCGCACGTGCAGGCGGACACGAAAAAATTTTACTCGAACAGCCAGTTCGAGCAAAATCTGTCGCAAGATTTGGCGACACCGGGGCCCAATGGCGGTTTTGAAATTGCCGGTTTGAAATCTTTCATCGCCGCCCGGCGCAGCTCTTTGCTGGCGCAATTAGCGGAGTTCGGCTGCTCGGCGTCGGCAGTTTCGAAGGTGGAAAATGGAGCGGTAGCGGTTTTTCCAAACCCGGCAAGCGGAAAGGTTTTCATCCAAACCAACGGGGAAATTTTGAGCAAAATCAACCTGTTCAGCTTGGATGGAAGGCTTTTAAAAACATGGCAGGCGAGCGGCGAGGCGGTGGAAATCAGCTTGGACGAGTTTTCCGCTGGGATGTATTTTCTGAAAATGGACTTTGCGCAAGGCGGTGTTTTTGGGAAAATTATTCTTGAGTAATGCCAGGAGGTTTAGACTTTGAACACTTTTGAGACGCGAGGGAGGATGGGAACGCGGATGACGCGGATTGGGCGGATTTACACGGATTTTTTCCGCCCGCGACGG
>CAZHLB010000776.1:0-1943 GCA_964533005.1 uncultured Saprospiraceae bacterium | reverse complement strand
CGCGTTCCCATCCTCCTCGCGTCTCAAAAGTGTTCAAAGCCCAATAAGTCCCGAAAAATTGCTCGCTCGGCTTTCCTTTCTTCCGGCTCGCCATCGAAAATTTTCAAGCTGCTTCCCTACCCCCTACTTTTGTTCCTGTTTCAAAAACGCTCCGAGTCACCATGCAAAAACCGCCTTTTTACTATCCGCTCTCTTTTTCACCATCCAACTCGCCATGCCGGGCACATCTTGCAGGCACAAATCACCACCCGGCGACGGCGACCCAGGCTGAAAAGCGATGAAAAATTTCCTCCTGAAAATATTGATTTTTGCCGCCGCAGCCAGCATCGGCGGCTGCTACTACGACAACGAGGAAGAATTGTACCCGGACACCGGCGGCGATTGCGACCTGGCAAACGTGACTTACGGCGGCACGATTTTGCCCATTTTGCAAAGCAATTGCTTCTCCTGTCACGACGCAGCCAACAACAATGGCGGCGTGACGTTGGAAGGCTACGCAAATTTGAAAATCTGGGTTAACAATGGCTACCTGCTGGGAGCCATTCGCCACGAAAGCAGCTTCGCACCGATGCCGCAAGGCGAGACTAAACTTCTCGATTGCACCATCCAGAAAATTGAAAAATGGGTGAGCGACGGAGCGCCTAATAATTGATGATTGGTGATTGATGATTGATAATCACTCAGCAATTTTCAATCATCGCTTATCAATCATCAACCATCAATCATCAATGAAAAAGATTCTTCTTTTCGGGCTTCTCATTGCCGTCGTTGGCATTGGCATCGGCTACATGATTTACAACAAGCCGCACAAAAACATGGCGAGCGCAAAGGCTGACTACACGCTGGACGCCAAGGTTTTGGTCGCTGAATTTTCCAGCGACGAAGCCGCAGCCAACGAAAAATACCTCGGAAAAATCATCACCGTCACCGGCTCGGTGGCAGAGGTGACGACCGACGACAACGGCAATCCAAGCGTGATGCTCGACACCGGCGACCCGATGGCTGCGGTAAAATGCAACCTCGATTTTGCCTCAAAACCCAAGCGCACCGAATTTCAAACCGGCGAAACGGTCACTTTGAAAGGCGATTGCTCCGGCTTCATCGAACTGACTGGCGTCATTTTGGACAGGTGCGTGGAGCAGTGATAACCAAAAAAATCAAACCGGAATTTATGAGCCAATATCTGTACGCCATTTTTCACTTTCAATTTCAAAACCTTCAAAATCAGAAAATTATGAAAAGGACAATCGTTTTAATTCCGCTGCTGCTGCTGTTTTTTGCCCAAGGGATACAGGCGCAGAAGTACTTCACGAGAGAAGGCAAAATCACCTTCGTCTCCGATGCGGCAATGGAAAAAATCGAGGCGGTGACCAACAGCGCCACCAGCGTGATTGACATGGCGACCGGGGCGGTGGAATTTGCCGTGCTCATCAAAGGCTTCCAGTTCAAAAAGGCGTTGATGCAGGAGCATTTCAACGAGAATTACATGGAGAGCAGCAAGTTTCCCAAAGCCACTTTCAAAGGGAAAATTGACAATTTCTCCTCCGTCAACCTGAAAAAAGACGGCACGTACCCGGTGACGACGAAGGGTAAACTCACCATTCACGGCGTGACCAAAGACGTTGATTTGAAAGGGCAATTCGTCGTGAAAGGTGGCGCTATTTCAGGCACTTCGACTTTCAACCTGGCGGTGGCTGATTACGACATTAAGATTCCCTCTGTCGTAAAAGACAACGTTGCCAAAGTGGTCAAGGTGGACGTGAGCTGCAATTACCAGGAGTTCAACAAGTGAAGTCAAAAGGCGAAAGTCAAAAGTCAAGACGAAAGGCGAGCGGTTTGCACCGCTCGCCTTTCGTCTAAATGGCGCTTTACGTTTACTAAACTTTGAAAGTTTAGTAAACGTAGGTCGTGTATAAATGGCTGAAAATGAAACGGGTGACTTA
>CAZHLB010000775.1:0-3585 GCA_964533005.1 uncultured Saprospiraceae bacterium | reverse complement strand
ATTCCTCGAATTGGTCGAGCACAAAAACCGGAACCGGAGCGCTTCCATTCGAGGAAAGCGGCACGGACTTTATCAATTCCCACAACGTCCCACTGGCATTTTCCGGCTCTGGCAAGCCGGAAACCCGGGCGGCAGTTTCTAAAAATTGAGAGCTAAAATGGGCTTCGGGCGAGTAGGCGGGGTCGTTGAATCGAATAAAAATCGGTAGGTAGTTTGCCGGGGAGAGAAACGGCGTCATGCCGGCGTTGAGCAAGGAAGTTTTGCCGATGCCCGATTTTCCAAACAAGACGACCAGCTTTTCCACGCAAATCATGTCGAAAAGCTGCTTCGACTCTTCGCTGCGCCCAAAAAATAGCGCCTCCTCCTCTTGCCGGAAGGGATGTATGCCAGGATAGCGATGGGTCGGCTGGTGCGAGGGGGGCATGAAAAAAGGTTTAAATGAATTCATTTCGAGTGCCTCCAAGACAGGAAAATCCTGCCAATTCCACACTCAAGTCAAAAGTAAAAAGTAAAAAGTAAAAAGGGGAGACGCTGGATATCAGCAAGTTAAGAATGCAATTGTCAACCTTGTTTTTGAACCGATACTCACTTTATTATCTCATCCAATTCTTCCACCACGTTGAAAAGCGCTTCGTCCCTGGATTGCCAACGGCTGACGGGCGCAAGGTTGCGGGGCAAAATGCTGGGCAGCTTTGCAAACGATGAGTCTTCCCAAGAGCAAGGACGCAACAGCACGGGCGCTACGATTGCCCCTGTTCCGTGCCTCGAAAGCGCCATCGGCAACCACCGCTCGTAAGCCTCCGAAGCTAAAAAATCGGAGGTGACCAGCGGCACGATGAAATCTGCCTGCTCGATGTGCTGTCGGATGGAATCGTCAACAGTGGTTCCCGCCAGGATGTCTAAATTATTGACAATGCCCAGGTTGCGCCGCCGCCTGACCTGCGCCATGTGCTTTTCCAATGCCCGAAACAAAGGCTCGTCTTCCCGGTCGCAAAGAAAGCAGATGGTTTTGCCGGGCGGCGGGGCTTGCGGAGGCTGACCTTCGAGGTGCAGGCGCAAATCTTCCAGAAAATCCTGGTCGTCCATTTCTACAAACTCCATCCGGTATTGGGAGGCAAAAAAGACTTTCGTGGAAAGTTTTGGAGACTCGGATTGGTCGTGCAAGCCGAAGACCAATTCAGCCTGGTCGTTCAACCGCAGCAGGTGGAGCAAAAGGCGCATGTACCAGTTCTCGTAGTCGAAGCCGAGGAAAATGTAAACCTTGTCGGGGCGCAGTTCTTTGAGCAAAGGGTCGGGCAGGGAAGTCTCCCGCTGGATGACCGACTGCACGAAGGTCATCTGGTGGTCTTGGGTCAAGACCATCGAATTGAGGTCGTGAACGCTGCCAAAAAGATTGTACACAAACATCTTGGTCGAGGCTGGGTCAAAAGTTGTGGCAACCTGTTGTTTTCCAAAGGAATAGTAACCTTTTTGGCAAGCGCTGCCCGTCTGCCGGTAAGCTTCTTCGAGCAAGTGGTCGGGCGTACTGTTGATGATAAGGTGAAATGGCAGTCGGGCAACTGAAAGGGCAGCCGGGCACGGCTCATCGAAACGGCGGTAAAACTGTTGCACCCGGCTTTTCAAAAAAAGCGAGCCTTTGGCTTTCTCGTAAAGCTTGCTCACGTAAGGCAAGTCATAATTTTCGATGGTTACCGCATCCCCCAATTCGGCAGCAAGCTGTGTTGCCAATAGTCGGCGCAAGGGTTGACCGCCTGTGGAATTAACGTGAAATTTGGGACCAAGCACCAGGATGCATAGGCGCTCCCGAAGGCTCCAACAGATTAGCTCCCATTGCAAAGGATTAAGGGATGTCGTGTGGACGAAAGCAGGCGTGGACATGGAGTGTAGTGTTTGTTTCGGTCAAATGTAAAACCTGAACCGAATATGTTGGGAATGTAATTTTTCTCCTCTTTTTGCCATCCATCCTTGGAATCTTTTTTGTCCTATCCCAAAGCATGAATTTCATCTATTTTTGCGTTCAATTGGTTTTCAGCCAGTTACAATTCAGAGAGTGAGAGGGTGAGAGGGTGAGAAGGTGAGATGACTTCACCTGAACACCAAATCGCCACCTCGCCAAATCACCATTTCGAAATGAGAATTTCAATTCGTTTTCTCAGCATCGCTCTTTGCATTTTAGCTGCCGCAACGGTGCGGGCGCAGGAAGAAGTGCCTCAGTACACCGTGCAAATCGGCAGCTTCGTCAACCCGAAACCGGGCGACTTTGCCCACCTGCAAAACCTCGGTTTCGTGTACGTTTCCAAGCGACCGAACAATTATGCAGACGTCTTCATCGGCGGCTACGGCACGGAGGCGGCAGCCAACAAAACAGTGGCTTCCCTGAAAGCGAAGGGCTACGACAATGCCTTCGTTTCCAAGCTAAATGTGGAAGGCGGACAGAGCGTGACGGTCGTTCAACTTGCCACGAAAAGTGTGGGCGAGAAGGTTGACTGGGAAGGTTTGTTGAGCGCCGAGCGGCTGTTCGTGCTGCTAAACGGCAACCAAATCAAAATTTTCACCGGCACTTATCCTGACGTGGAAACTGCCAAAGCGCAAGTGCCGAGGCTTGAAAAATTGGGCTTCAAAGGCGCTTTTTCAAAAAACGTGAACAATGCTTTGCTGCACGAGGTGACCGAATTCGAGGCAGGCGGCGCTGCGAAAAAGCCGCTCATCCCGCTCGATTTTGCCGGCGCCGCTGCCGAACAGGAGCGCATTGAAGTCCAGAAAAAACAGGCAGAAACAAGACCTGCCGAAACCCGGCAGCCGGAAACCAGGGCTGACGTGCCCCGGAGCTACGATGCGGACGTTGCCATCATTTCACCGCAAAAGCAAACTGCGCCTGCCAGCAGAAATTCCGAGGTGTTGACCGCCAAAGGCGTCGAGGTGAAAGAAGCGCCCGCAAAAAAAGGCGCAGCGCCTGAAATCCGTGCAAACGTCAAGCGCACCAGCGCCCTGGAAATGCAAAAAGTGCTGAAAGCGGAAGGCTCTTACAAAGGCTCGCTCGACGGTTTTTACGGAAAGGGCACGAAAGCCGCCTACGACCAGGAACTGAACTCGAACCGCCAGTTGCAGAAGTACCGCATCCTCTCCGGCTACACGGCGAAGCCTGAAAACGATGCACCGAGAGGTACGCTCCAGTTCTTCGTTAACAACCTCTGGCAAGACCCAAAATCGGCGCTCGATGGGCTGGAAGCCTCCAAAGCCCCCATCGCCAAAGCCTACCGGGCTTACTATCTCTTTGCAAATGAAGGCATTAGCCAAGACGTGAACACGTTGATGAACCAAGCCATCCGGGAAGCCTTCGCCAACAACAAAGCCGTGAACCTGCCCCGGTTCGATTACAAAGCGACCTACGCCTACGTTGACCTCGACCAGTTGCTGTTGCACATCCGCTACATCCATGAAGTTTCGCAGAGCAAAATCGCCGCTCCGTGCTGGCTATTTCAGCGGCATCCGGGCGCTGCCATGCGAGCTTTCGAGCCGAAAGGCAGCGGTGACAATGAGTTTTTGATTCAAAGCTGCGGCGGATTTTGGGATTGGAACGAGGTG
>CAZHLB010000774.1:0-3589 GCA_964533005.1 uncultured Saprospiraceae bacterium | reverse complement strand
ATTGCCCTGAAAATCAAACGAATCTGTTCAAAAATCTCTACCTCGACATCTGGGATGGCGGCGCAAACGGAACCCCGGTGAACGAGGAAAATCCCTTCGCCCTCTACATTTGGAACACGGTTAGCGCCTACGGCGACCAGGTGAAGTTTTGGGAAATTTACAACTCGCCCGACTACGACCCCAGCGGCGACTACGGCTGGCTGCCACCCGGTCAGCTTGGAAATTGGTGGGAAAACAACCCCGACCCTTGCAACTACGAACTTCGTGCGCCCATTTTTTACTACGTCCGCAGCCTGCGCATCGCCTACGAAATCGTCCATTTTCTCGACTCGGACGGCTACGTGACGATTTCGGGCATTGCTTATCCTTCGTTTTTGGATGCCGTTTGCCGCAATACCGACAACCCGCTCGACGGCTCGGTGGCTGCGCCCTACCCACGAAAAGGGGGCGCATATTTCGATGCGGTGGGCTTCAAAAGCTATCCGCACTTCGACGGTAGCACGATTTATTTTGACGTGAACCTGGGTCAATTTGCTTACGAAAGGCACTCCGACGCAGCGGTGGATGGCATCGCCAGGGTGAAGTCGGAGTTTGAAACGGTGCTTGAAAATTATGGCTACGACGGCTCGCAATTCCCTGAAAAAGAGTGGATTATCAGCGAAGCGAACATTCCCCGCAAGCCATTTTACAACTACCTCGGCTCGGCGGAAGCGCAACGAAACTGGCTGCCAAAGGCTTGGATTGAAAGCGTGAAACTCGGCATCCGGCAGCTCGATTTTTTCCGCCTGACGGAAAGCAGAACCTACGCCGAAGCAGGCGACCCGTTCGAGGTGATGGGTTTTTATCAAAAAATGGAAGGCGTTTCGCCGTACAACCAGGTGGTGAACGAGCAGGGTATTGCTCTGAAAACTTGCTCCGACCTGCTTTTTGGCGCTGATTTCAACCACTCGAAAACGGCTGCGATGAACTTGCCGGATGGCATTCGAGGCGCAGCTTTTCAAGATGCGGAGGGCGATTTCATCTACGCTCTTTGGGCGGAAACGGAGACCGACCAGAGCGAGGCGGCGAGCGCAACGTATTCGTTTCCAGCGAGTTTTGGCATCAGCCAACTGCACCGACGGGCTTGGAATTTTTCGCAAACGCACCAATCCACGACCATTTCTCCGAACAACATTCCGCTCGATGGCTCGCCTGTTTTTTTTACCGAAAACCTCGAAACGCTCACGCCGCCGGTTGCCTTTTTCGAGGCGAACGTGCAGGAAATTTGCGCTGGCGACGAGGTTCAGTTTTCCAGCAAAAGCACTGGCGTACCGACGCATTTTGAATGGATTTTCGAGGGAGGAACGCCTTCGTCGCATTTTGGCGAGACGCCTCCGACAATCAAATACAACTCGGCAGACACTTTCCAGGCAAGCCTTTTTGTGAAAAACTCGGCGGGCGAGCACGTGGCGACTTTCCTTGATTTTATTGAGGTTCAGGCTGCTCCGACCGCCAATTTCCAGGTGCAAGTCAGCGGTGCAACGGCGCAATTCATCAACCTGAGCGACCCTGCGCCGGGAACGCTCGGCACGAGCTACGATTGGTGCTATGGCGACGGCATTTGCAACCAGGCGGAAAGTCCCAGCTACGTCTATTTTGCCAACGGCGATTATCTCGTAACGCTCACAACGTCAAACATTTGTGGTGAAAGCACTTTCAGCCAAACGGTCACGATTGCGGCTGCGCCGAGCGCCGCTTTTCAATTCGAGCACAAGGGCGGCTGCGCTTCGCCGCAAATTCAATTCCTCGATTTGAGCTACTCGAACCCTGAAAATTGGCACTGGCAATTCCCCAGCGGCGACCCGGCGGCGAGCGATTTGCGGTATCCGGTGGTCAATTATCCGTCGGGCGGCTGGTTCGAAGTGACGCTGATTGCGGGCAATTCCGCAGGTTTCGACACACTGACGAAGCAGGTCTATATCGAAGGCGCAAGCACGACCCAGTCGAGCGCAAGTATTTGTGAAGGAGGCACTTACGCAGGTATCCAAATTTTTTCGGACACGGTTTTGACCGCCATTTTTCCCACCTACACGCTTGGTTGCGACAGCACGGTTTTGGCTGAAATTGACGTGACTTCGCTCATCGAAACCTACTTCTCGATGAATTTTTGCGAAGGCTCATTTTTCAACGGGGTACTACTTTTTGCCGACACTGTTTTCGTTGACACGTTCAGCATCGGCAGTGGTTGCGACAGCGTTTCGACGGTGCAGGTGCAGGTGTTTCCGAACGAGGAGGTTTTTCTGTTCGACACGATTGCGCCGGGCGAATTTGTGCAGGTGGGCAATTCGATTTTCACGCAGGCAGGCGTTTACGAAGTGATGCTGACCACTTGGCAAGGCTGCGATAGCCTGGTGCATTTGTCGCTGACGGTACTAACCGGGGTGGGGGAGACGGCATCTAAGACGCTGAATGTGAAGGCTTTCCCAAATCCTTTTTCTGAAAATGTTTGGCTGGAAATCGAATTGGCGGAAGCGGCGGAGGTGTCGGTTGGCATTTTTGACGGGCTTGGACAGGTGGTTCGGAAGGTTGATTTTGGAGAAAAAATGGTGGTGGGCAGGCGGCAGGTTCGGCTGGAAATGGAGGGATTGGCGGCAGGAATTTATGGTGTGCAAATTCTTGCCGGAAGGGAAAGCCGGGTTTTGAGGTTGATGAAAATTTGAGCCATCGAGGCTGAAGCTTAAAAAATCAGGCTATTTTTGAAGCCATCAAATCAAAACAAACACATGACCGAAGCAGAAAGGAAAAAACTTGAAGAAGATTACTTTTACCTGCACATCACCTTGGACTTCTACGCCAGAAATCGTGAAGTTGTCCAAATGACCGATAAAAGATATTGGGAGCATATTGATGGCATACTTGACGAAATCAACAGAATTAAAAAACAATTGAAAGAAGATGATGAGCGAAAATCAAAATAACCGGGCTGAAATTCTGCTTGCCAAAGAGGAATACAAGCAATGGAGAGAGCAGTTGGGTCAATTGCAGACTGACAAGGAGCGGCAAGAATTTGCCGTGCGGCTCCATCAAATGCTGGCAAAAAAGGATGAAAAAACTTTGACGGCTGGGTTGGTAGCTTTGAGAGAATATGCACATGATATACGCTTGGAAGCCGAACGATTGGCAAAACCAGATGCAGTTGTTCAGCTTCAGGTTTTCCCCAAATCTGAATCAGAAAAAGCCCTCTTGCTCGATTTTTTAGAACGCAAAGGCATTCCTTTTAAAGTAGCTGCTTGATTTTACTTCGTTGAAAATCAGACCTTTCCGAAAGTTTCAAACTTTCGGAAAGGTTGCCCGCCGCCTTATTTTCCAGCCTCTTTTTCCACCGCTTTCCAAACCCGGAACAAGTTTTTGTAACACATCTTTTCAATGTCTTTCGCCGAATAGCCACGTTTCAAAAGCACGTAAATCAAGTTGGGATAAGCCGTAACGTCTTTCAATCCGACCGGCAGCGAATCGCCTACGCCATCGTAGTCTGAGCCGAAACCGACGTGGTTGACGCCTGCCAATTTTACCACGTGGTCAATGTGGTTGGCGACCATTTCCACGTCGG
>CAZHLB010000773.1:0-3589 GCA_964533005.1 uncultured Saprospiraceae bacterium | reverse complement strand
TCACCAGGTAGCCAAACACATGTTCGCAGCCCATGCCATCCGAAATCGTCACGATGTAATCGCCCGCAGGCACGTCGTAAAGCGACTGCGTCGTCGCCCCCGTGTTCCAAATAAAGTTGAACGGAGGCTGGCTCCCGCTGATGCTGTTGACCATCACCGCCCCGTTTGTTGCAGTCGGTGAGGAAGCATTCATGATGGAAACATTCGGAAAAATCTGGTTCGGATTGCCCACCTGAAAACTCGCCGTGCCGGTGCAGCCGACCGCATCGGCGACCGTCACCGTGTAAGTTCCAAGGAAAAGCCCGTCCAGATTTTGGCTCGTGCTGCCGTCGCTCCAGGCAAAATTCAGCGGCGCTGCGCCGCCTGAAACTACCAGTGAAATCGAGCCATCCACCATCGACGGGCAACTCATGTGGGCGACTATGCCTTCGAGCAAAATCGGCTCGTTGGGCGGCAAAGTGAACTCGAAAATTTTTGGGCAACCGCCCGAAGCATCTGAAATGGTCACCCAAAATGTGCCGCCGGGGAGGTTGGTGAGGTCTTGCGTCGTCGCTCCATTGCTCCAGAGGTAGCTCACTGGCAGCGTTGCGCCGGAAATGCTCAGGTCAATGCTTCCGTTTGCAACGCCTTCACAACCGGCGGGTTGGACGGCGGCAGTTGCCGCCAGGGTCGAATTATTTTCTAAGAGGAAATTTCCGGCTTGAAAGCCAGGCACGTTTTCAACCAAATTTTGATGCACCACGAGTGCAGGTGTGAGCGAGCCGGTGAATTGAAGCGCAGTGCTTTGGCTGAAATCGCCGACGGCGATGAAGCGCAGTTGGCAAATTGCCGACCCATTCGCCAGGGTGCTGCCGCCGAGGTTTGGATTGAACCAGGCGAAGGTCAATTTGCCTTCTTCGTCGTACAGGGTGCCGATGTTCTGCTGGTTGAAACCGGTCAAATTGTAGTTGGCTGCGCCCAAATATTGAAGTACGTCAAGATTCCATTCGAGGGTAAATTGAAAGCCCGCCACATTTTGAAAGCCTTGCACCGTCAGCGGCAGGCTCACCGTGTCGCCAGGATTGCAGGTCGAAAACTGGCTTGGCAGAGCGAATGCAGTGCTCACGGGGGGCGGTGGATTTCCGGTTGCTTTGTCTGCGACATCGCCGGTTTTTATGCCGATAAAATCTTGATTTTCAAGCGAATCAGTCAGGTTGTTCACCAAAATCGTTTCGGGGAAAGGCGGCGAAAATGGGTTGTCCGGGTCAGGAAAAACATAGCTCTCAGGCACGAACCGCCAAGACTTATTGCCCGGAAAAACAGGCAACGAGCCGAGCAACACCTTGCGAATCTGGTTTTGGTCAGCAAGCGTGATTGTCCCGTCCGCATCAGCATCGGCAGCGATGAGACGATAGGGTGATTCGAGCGGCTCGATGCCGAGCAGGTGGCGGCTCATGGCAATCAAATCAACGGTGGTGATGCTTTCGGCGGGGTTGGTCAATTTTTTTGGCGTGATTTCATAGCTGCCGCCCACTGGCAAATTTGGGCAGCCATAATTTCCAAAAGTGTCGCTCATGCTCATGCTGGCGGTCGCTGCCTCCACTTCCACCTGCGAAACAGGCGCTCCATTTTCCTTTGAAATATTGCCCATGACGGAAACAGGCGCTTCCGGTAGGAAAATTAAAAAGCCCAAACCGCCGCCAATGTCAGCCGTCGGCACATCGAATTCGGCGTAGGGAAAGCCATTGAACGTGCCCGCCGACCAATCCGGCGAAGGGCCTGGTACCATGTCGTACAAAGCGAATTGCGCCAGCCCGCCGCCGGTCGAAGTCGAAAGCGGGTACAAACCATTGCCCTTGCCGAGCGTGAACATATAGACGTCCTCCGGCTCGTCCACGTAAAAACCGAAGTCGTCCACGCTGGCGGCGATGTCCGTCACGTCTTGGTTGGAAAAATAGAAGCGGATTTTGATGGGCGAAGCGATGCTGTTGGCGCCCATGATTTGCCAGTAGCGGTGCGCCACCGTCCAGATGTCGTTGTCAATGTAGTCGGCAGCGGAGAGGTTGAAGCCGCCTGAGCCGTAGCCGCTCAAAGTTCCCGCCTGAACGAATAGCCCGGCGCCGATGGCGCCAATGTTTTGCCCGTTCTTTTTCACGGAAAGCAGCAGCTTGCCAGACGTGCTATTGTAATAATGTGTCCAACCGGCGGCATCGGTGCATTCCATGTTTGCGCCAAGTTCTTGCCCCGGCGAATTGATGACCGACAATGAGTTGATGAGGTCGCATTGCGAAAAGGTAGTTTGCAAAAAGCAGAGCAGCCATGCGGCGGCGCAAAGAGTAAAAACTTTCATGGGACTCGTTTTTAAAGATTCAACAATGGGATAGACTTGTGTCATGGCACAATGAATTTAAGCTCGCCTGGGGAAGAGTTTGGCAACAAAGCCGGAAGGGAAATCAGTCTGGGTTGGGAAACATTTGGAAGTGAGCCAGCCGGTTCTTGAGAAGGAAAAATTCAGCGGTAAATGCGGTGTCGGGCGGCAAAGGTAGGCGGAAAATTTAAACAAGGAAATGGGTGGGTCGAGGGTTTCAAGGTTTCACGGAATGCAGGTATTTGGACGAAAATGCCATCCGCCAATGGTGCGCTGCACCTACTTGTTTGCATCGCTCCGATACACAAACCAGTACACCAAGCCAACCATCACTGCCCCACCGATGATGTTTCCAATGGTGACGGGCAGCAAATTGGCGACGAAGAAATTTTCCCAGTTCAGGTGCGAAAAGGCGTCCGGCGTCTTGCCGATGGACTCGAAAAATGCAGTGTTTCCGCTGCTTTTGATGAGCAATGCGAGGGGGATGAAATACATGTTCGCAATGCAGTGCTCGAAGCCCGCCGCCACGAAACAGGCAATGGTCGGAATGATGGAAAGCACCTTGTCCGTCGTGCTTCTTGCACTGAAACAAAGCCAGACGGCGAGGCAAACCAAGGCGTTGCAAAGGATGCCCAAAGCAATAGCCTGGATGAAATCGAAACTCGTTTTTAGCTCGCCAATGTTGAGCGCCGCCAGCCCGACAACCCCTTTCCCGAAGGTGTATTGCTTGCTGAGAAAAACCAGCCAGGCGGTTGCGACCGAGCCAACCAAGTTGCCAAAATAGACGACCGCCCAGTTTCGGAGCAGTGCCCGCAGCGTCACCCGCCGGCTCGAAAAAGCCATGATTATCAGGTTGTTGCCGGTGAAAAGCTCCGCTCCGCCCACAATCACGAGGATAAGTCCGACGCTGAAAACGATGCCTGCCAGCAACCGGGTCACGCCGTAGGGCATGCCGCTGGAAAATGCAGGTTCGCCCAAAGCGTCTCGCACGGAAATGTCCCCTGCGCCAACAGTGGTGGCAAACAAAGCGCCCATCGCGATGAAAGCGCCAGCCAGCACCGAAAGCGCCAACAATTTGAGGAAGGGCATTTTGGCTTTTGCGACGCCGATTTCTTCGGCTTTGCTCGCCATCGCTGGTGGGAGGAGGGGGTCAATGGATTGCTCGGCAGGTGGTTTTGTTTCCATGTTTTGTCGTGGTGTTGGATGGGTTCAAGTTTTCAATCTTTCAATTTCCACTTCAAT
>CAZHLB010000772.1:0-3592 GCA_964533005.1 uncultured Saprospiraceae bacterium | reverse complement strand
GGGGTTTTTCCTTTCGGGGGCACAAATTTTCTTTCAAAATTTTCCCCGGCAACATCTAAAAACCACCTGTCAGCTTTAGGCTCCAACTTGAAATTTTTCCCGCCAACTGAATGTCAGCAACGCATCAACCATCACCCGTCGGCGTCATCGGAGCGGGCAGCTTCGGGGCTGCCATCGCCAATTTGCTGGCGCACAACAACCCGGAAGTTTTGCTTTTCAGCCGCCGGGAAGACCTCGCCCAAGCCATCAATCAGACCCACCGACATCCCAGCCTGAACGTGGAAATTTCCCAGCGGGTCAAAGCCACCTACGATTTACAGGAGGTGGCGGAACGCTGCACTTTGATTTTCCCGGTGGTTTCCAGCGAAGGTTTTCGGGAAATGATGCAAGGCTTGGGTCCCCTGCTGCGGCCTTATCATTTATTGATTCACGGCACGAAAGGCTTCGACGTGAAAAAACTGAGCGAAGAAGACCTGCGGGAGGGAAAAATCACCCGGGAAAACGTGCGCACGATGAGCGAAGTGATTCGAGAAGAAAGTTCGGTGGTGCGCATCGGCTGCCTTTCGGGGCCCAATCTTGCTTCTGAAATTTTTGACGGACAGCCCACCGCCACCGTCATCGCCAGCAAGTTCGATGAGGTAGTCAGTTTGGGAAAACGGGCTTTGAGCAGCCGGTTTTTTCAGGTTTTTGGCACCTACGAAATCCAGGGTGCAGAGTTGGCGGGCGCTCTGAAAAACATCATTGCCATCGGTAGCGGTATCCTCGGCGGATTGGGCATGGGCAAAAACATCCAGGCATTGCTCATCACGAGAGGTTTGATGGAGATGATAAATTTTGGAAAAGCCTTTGGCTCCTCGCCCAAACCTTTCGTCGGCACGGCGGGCATCGGCGACCTGGTTTGCACCGCAACGAGCATGAGCAGCAGGAACTATACTTTCGGCTACCGGCTCGGCAAGGGCGAATTGAAAGATGAAATTCTCGCCTCCATGCCCGAAGTTGCCGAAGGCGTCCGCACCCTGAAAATCGCCAAGCACCTCGCCGACCATCTCAAGTTGCACGTTCCCATCACGCAGATGCTTTATCGGGCAGTCCACGAAGGCTTGGACATGAGGCAGGCAATCGAGTACCTGATGCGGTATCCGTACTACGTGGACGTAGATTTTATTTAAGTCTTGAAAATCAGGCAGTTGAAAGACGGAAAAGTCTTCAGAAAGGAAAAAAGCAGGTGAGTTAAGGGCAAAAAAAAAGTCGTGCCCCGAGGCACGACTTGTCAATTTAATCCCATGAACATATCCAAAAACGAAATCTTTTTCAGGAATTTTTAACGACACGCTTGTCGGAGAAAAATCCTGATATAACTTTGCATCAGCCAATTTTTTTTAGCGAAAGAGTTAGTATCCCATGAACAATTTTTTTAGCGAAATTCTGCATTAGCGTTCTACATCCCATGAACGAAATTTTGACAGGCTGACAACTTTTTGTCAGCCTTTTTTTTGTCTTGGCTGATGCGTAGTATCTTGATGCGGGAGCTAATTTGTGAAGAAAGTTAGCAGGCGCCCCCTTCGAAAGGGGGCCCGTGCTACCAACAAATTATAATCCCATGAACATATCAATTTGTCAAAACAGGTTGTGAAAGCCGGGATTTTAAAAAGCAGTTGTCCCGGCAATTTTTCCGCCGGGACGACTGGCTATTAACAAATTATAATCCCATGAACATTTCAACCTGTGTGCCAGTCCTTTTGACCGGCTGTGATTTTCAATCTTCCTACTTTTCAATTTCACTTCTTTTTTCGCTTGCCTCTTTGTCATTCACTAATCACGATACAAATGTGCGGCGGGGATTTCCTGCCAGCAAGGACAAATTTTGGGCGTTGTGAGGGAAAGTTTTTTCCGTCGCTCAAGACTTGGTTCTTGAAAAGCCTTTATTTTTCAAGAATTCTACCAAAACAAGCAGGGGTATTTCATGGTTGGCTTGTGAAAAAAAATCATCCAAAAATCGGGTTTTGGTGGAAAATTTTTTTGAAAAATATTTTTCTCAGGGCTTGACAAATGCCTTTGACCGTGTTTTTCAAACCTTTCCCAGAAGCCATTCCCGCTCCGCCACCGCCTTCGTTTCCTCGATTTCCCGCCGCAATTTTTGCCGCTCGCCCTCCGCCGTTTGTAGCAATTTTTTAGTTAACCGAATGAGATTCAGGTAGTTCTGCCGCAGGTAGCCCACGTCTTTGCGGCGGCGAAGGAAAATAGCGAAGCTGTCGAGCAAAGAATCAAGCGCCGCCAACTCGCCCAAGTCGAAATAAATGCGCAGCAGCATCCGCCGGGCGTCGAGGTTGTGCAGCACGTCGTCGAAGTCGGCGGCAGTGAGCAGTTCGAGCGCCTTGCCGTAGTCGGGCTTGCGGAAATAAAGCGAGGCGAGGTTGAAACGGAAAGCGCCGTCCCGGTGGCGCTCCTCGAGTTTGTCCCGGTAGCGGTGCAGGAAATCTTCGACCCAATCGAAAGCCTTCAAGCCCAGCCCGGCGGTGGCTATATTATTATAGGTGAAGCGGGAGAGGACGCCGTTTTCGATAAAGACTTCATTTTCAAGCCCTTCTTTGTACAAATCAAAAACTTCACGGAGGAAAAACGCCTGTTCCGGCTTGTCCCGCAGGGTGTTGATTTGGCGGATGCAATAGTTCACGGCAAGGGTGTGGATGTCCCGCATTTCCGCCTTCGGAAAACGGTGGACGTGCTGGCGCATCGCCTGCCGCAGTTGCTCGAACCAGGGTTTCGAGTCTGCCTCGGTCAGCGCCTTGTAGCCAAAAAAATAGATGCCGATGGCGGGAATGTTTTGCAACTGTTGCCGCTCCACCTGCTGCAAAACTTCGTCGAGCATATCGAGGCGAAAATCTGCCTGCGAGACTGCCTTGTGGGTCAGCGCCGTGCAGCATTGGCGGAGTTTGTTGGCGAGGAAAAAAACTGTCGTTTCGTCCGTCCATTCCTGGAAACTGCGGTTGGCGGTGCGGCGCTCCCGGCTGCTGCTTTCGTAACGTTCGAGGTGGAGCAGGTGGCTCAAGTAATGGAAATCCGAGTTGCGGTGAGGCTGGTCGGCGAGGGCTTCTTCGGCTTTTTTCAAGGCGGTTTCAAAGTGCCGCTCCAAACCTCGTTTGCGCAGCGCACGTGCCAGGTGGATTTGGAAAGCCGCTTCGCCACCGCTGTTTAATTCGTTGTAAACCAGGAAATTCTGCGCCGCCTGGTGCAGAAATGACATGGCGTAAGCCAGCTTTTTTTCATCGAAAGTTTCGCCAGGGAAGGTCTTTTCAAAGAGCCAAGCCTTGTCGAAAGAGCGGGTATTTTTCTTTTCAAAAAAGCAGGCGAACAGGCGGACGACGTCTTCCCGGTGGTTGAAAAAGGGGGAGCGGAGGTATTTGGCGAAGGCGGTCAACTCGCTTGGGGAGAAGGTTTGGAGAAGCTCGAAGAGGCGGGAGGTTTGCATGCTTTTCTCTGATAAAATTTGAGTTGTCCCATCACGTCGGGACACATCTATCATCTTGTAACCTGCCGTTTCAACGGCAGGGCTGGGCAATCTCCCCTACTCACATCTATCATCTTTACAAAA
>CAZHLB010000771.1:757-3592 GCA_964533005.1 uncultured Saprospiraceae bacterium | reverse complement strand
CCTGGAAATGAAAGCGGGGCAGGGGTGAATTTCATCCCTGCCCCGCTTTCATTTCCAGGTGTCACCTTTCCGAAAGTTTCAAACTTTCGGAAAGGTTGGCTTCAATTCAAAACAAACCTTCTGGTGCTTACATTTTTGCCATCCGAAACTTTCAAAAAATAGACTCCCGCTGCGCCGAGATTTGAGCGTTGAATGAAAAATTCATGGCTACTCGCCGCCAAACTTCCCCGGTGCAACGACGAAATGAGCCTTCCGCTCGCATCCAAAACTTCCAGCGTCAAGTTATCCAGCGCACTTTCAAGTTCGAGCCGTACTGTCGCCTGCTCGGTGACGAGCGTCGGCGTCATCGAAAAAGTGATGCCTGCCAAGATTTCTCCTACCTGGCTGACCGTCCCAAATTCTTCAGTTGACCAGACATTGACCACTTGGTACTTGCTGCCTACTTTTTTCCAAATCACGCCAACCACTTCATAGTCGTGGGTCGCCGGGTCTTCAGCTTCGAGGGAAAAGGATTTTGTAAAAGTGGCGTCTGCTTCGACCGAGCCATTTGCCAGCGGCTCACCCCAGGTGCTGGTCGAAAACGATGCTTGCAAGACCTGATGATGGACGGCGTTATTGCCGATACTCGCCTGATATTCAAGCACATTATCTTCCACGAGGTAAACTCCGAGGTAAAAATCGCCCTCCGTCGCCTGAAAAAATTTCACCGAGGCGTCCACCTTGATTTGACCGTTTTGCCAGGTCGGTTTGAAGGTGGAATTGGCAATTGGCTCAGCCGCAAAAGCATCGTCCACCTTAGTTTTGATGGCAGTGCGGGTGCTGGCGGCATTGCCGGAAGTGGCGTTTTGATTGACTTCATCGAGGTAAAAAACAGGTTGGTAGGCTGCGCCAAAATTGTCGGTCAACTCCTCGCCGACCGTGTTTGCAAGCAAACTCGTGCCGAAATGGGCGGCAAAAAAGACTGCTTTGTCTTGATTATCAGCAATTAAGTTATCGAACATTGTCCAACCCCAAGCGCCGCAAGGCGGACACCAAGTGGCGGTTCGCTTGGTGATGAGCGAGCGTTGCACCGCTTCAATTTGTTGGGCGGCGGCTTGAAAAATGAAGAAGGAAAGAAGGAGAATGGTCGAGGTCGTCTTTTTCATGTGGTGAAAATATGGAGGCTCTTTTTTTAAACACATAGTCACATAGTGGCACATAATTTTTTGATTATCAACGCTATGTGGACTATGTGACTATGTGTTTAAAACAAAAGCACACTTGTTATTTAGCTGCAAAAGTATCCTGCTCAAAACTGGCGACCAAGCAAGTTTTGGTCTCCGGCAGGACTTTGAAGCGTTCATCCAAAGCCATGCCGACTACCCAGCAAATTTTTCCGTCGCTTTCCAGCAGCCAGACCTGCTCTTTTTCAAACCTCGACAGTTTCCGGTCGGTGAAAAAGTCTTGCAATTTTTTGTGTTTGCCATCCATTCCGAGCGGGCAAAAAACGTCGCCGGGTTGCCAGCGGCGCAGGGTCAGCGGGAAGTTCAGCTTGTCGAAATCGAGGCAAATTGACCAGTTGGAAGAGGTGATTGGTGATTGGTGATTGGTGACTGGGGTGGGCGATTGGGGGATGGTAAATGGCGGCTCGGTTTGAATTTGCAGACTCAATGTGCCGTCGGGAACGGAGATTGGATAAGGCGAAATAGCATTAATAATTAGTCCTCCGCCAACATCTTCTCCCGATTTGGCAACTAAAAAAAGGCGGTCGAGCAATAGCTTGTGAGTGGGCGAGTAAAACAGCTTTCCGGGTTGATTTTCAAGGCTTTGGAGGATTTGCGCCACTTGGTCGGAGTTAAAATTCAAAGGTTTCAGCAACTCAAAAAGCACGGTCGTCGGGGCAGGGTAGGAGAGGAGCTTTGCAATTTCAATACGGTGCTCGTTGCCCTGAATCGTGAGGACATTTTCCCAAATGACAGCGAGCGCAAAATCGTACAGGGCTTCGGCGTCCCGCAGGTGAGCGAGCGTTTCGCCTGCGCTTTTTTGAAATGCCGGATTGATTTTTTGAAAGGCGGGCATGACCGAATGGCGGATGAGGTTTCGGGCATATTTGACGGACAGGTTGGAGGAGTCTTCCCGAAAGGCAATGTTTTCCATCCCAGCGAAGTGCAGGATTTCCGCTTTCGTGGCAAAAAGCAGCGGTCGATTGAGCCGCTCCCGCCGGGCGGCGATGCCGTGCAAGCCACGAATTCCGCAACCTTTGGCAAAATTATAAAGCGCCGTTTCGATGCTGTCGTCGAGGTGATGGGCGGTGGCAATGGATTGATAGCCAGCGTCTTGCCTTGTTTTTTCCAGCCACTCGTAGCGCAACTCACGGGCGGCGGCTTGGATGGAGAGCCTGTTATTTTGGGCATAATCGAGCGTGTCGAAGCGGATGGAAAAAAATGGGACACCGAGTTGGGCTGCCAGTTTTCGGGTGAATTTTTCATCCGCCTCTGCCTCCTCGCCCCGAAGCTGGAAATTGCAGTGTGCCAAAGCAAAGTCTAACCCCGCCTGCTGGAACAGGTGGCAAAGCACGGTCGAGTCTACTCCGGCGCTCGCTGCGAGCAAGATTTTTTCTCCCGGCTTAATCAGTTTCTCCCCTCGAAAGAATTGGATGAATCGGTCTAACATCTTGAAAATCAATTTTTTGCTGCCGCAAAACAAGGAAATTTCCGACTGGAATTTCCGGCGGTAAATCTACCTGCGTTTCTATTTTTACCGCTTAAAATTCATGGCTCAAGTGGTTTTTGGTGTAGCCCGGCTTTCCAAAGCCGGGCTGGTTGACAGACGCCCGGCTTTGGAAAGCCGGGCTAC
>CAZHLB010000771.1:0-747 GCA_964533005.1 uncultured Saprospiraceae bacterium | reverse complement strand
ACTCCAGGCCTCAGGGGGTGTTTGGTGCCCCCGGCGGCCCCCCCGCGGGGGGGGGGCCCCCCGCCCCGCCTTGGAAACGCCGGGCTACACCAAAACCACCACCAAACATTCAATCGTGATAAAAGCCTGCATTTTCGACCTCGATGGGGTCATCGTAGATACCGCTAAATATCACTTTGTCGCCTGGCGGCGGCTCGCCAACGAGCTGGGTTTTGATTTTACCGAAAAAGAAAACGAGCAACTCAAAGGCGTCAGCCGGGTGGAGTCGCTCAACCAAATCCTGCGCTGGGGCAAGGTGGAAAAAAATGAGGAGGAAAAAACGGCGCTGGCAGCGATGAAAAATGCCTGGTACGTCGAGCTGATTTCCAAAATGGCTGCCGGTGAAATCCTCGACGGCGTCGTGCCTTTTCTGGAAGATTTGCGGGCGAAAGGCATCAAAATCGCCCTCGGTTCTGCAAGCAAAAACTCGCTGACCATCCTGCAACAGATTGAACTCCTGCCTTATTTCGACGCTATCATTGACGGCACGAAAACCACTCGCAGCAAGCCCGACCCGGAAGTTTTTCTGCTCGGCTCAACGGCTTTGGGCGTTCAACCTTCGGAGTGCATCGTGTTTGAAGATGCGGAAAAAGGCATCGAGGCGGCGCTGGCTGGCGGCTTTTGGGCGGTCGGCATCGGCGAGCCGGAGGTGCTGCACGAGGCGCATTTTGTGATTCCGGGTTTCAAAAACATCACTTTTGAGGATAT
>CAZHLB010000770.1:0-3594 GCA_964533005.1 uncultured Saprospiraceae bacterium | reverse complement strand
TTCCAATTCCACGTTGTATTTGTCGAGCAAGTTGCAAAGCCCGTAGGCGACTTCAACCGACTTTCCCACCTCCAAAATCATGCGCTCCTTCAAGCCCATCTTTTTTTCCATCCTGGAATTGTGGATGAACATGAAGCCGCCCTTTTTTTCCCGCAGGAAAACAATCACGGTGGCGAATTCGACCGCCTCGCCTCGCACTTGCGAGTCCGAACCGATACAGACTTTGAGCCGGAAACCAGCTTCCCGTTCCCGGATGATGGTTTGTTCGACCGCTTCTTTGAGCGGGGTGTCAAGGATTTGACCATTGAGTTTGCGCCATTTTTCCATAACGAAGTGGTTTTGTTGCCCGAAAAGTAGGAACATTTTTCAGTCGTCAAATTTTGCGGGCAAGGATTTTACGGAAAGGTAATCTCGAAAAACGGTTGGCTTAACCGAAGGTCGTTTGGCAAAAGTTCCGATGGAAGGGATGACCTTTCCGAAAGTTCCAAACATTCGGAAAGGTTTGAGGCGGCCAAACAACGGTGGAGTTGGCATTTTGTCATTGTTTACATTTGTCCATTCATCCCGAAGTGCTTCCCCAAACAAAATGATGAAAACTTGAAGCAGCTCTTCCCTCTCATATTCTCCACATTTTTAGGGTTCTGCCTTCCCGCAACGGCGCAGGATGCCTTGTCTTCGCATTCCATTGAAAATCTTTTGCGGCAAAGTGAAATGTTAGCCAGAGCCGGAGACCGGGACCAGAGTGAAACGTCGGTGAGGCTGGCGCTTCGGCAGGCGGCAGCGGCGACGCCGGAAATCAAAGCAAAAGCCTTGCTTGCATTGTCCGAGCATCACCTGCTTTTCATGGAATTTGATTCTGCTCTCGCCTACGCAACGCAAGCCTTGCGCCTGTCGGAAGCGGAAAATTTGGAGGAAGCAAAAACGGAAGCCCTCTTGCTCACCGGCACGTCGCATTTCCGGCAACTCGACTTGGCGCCTGCGCTGGAGGCTTGCGAGCAAGGGTTGACAAGGGCAAAAAAATCAGGCGACAAAAGGCTGGAAGCACGTTGCCTCTCCTGCATCGCCGGTTGTTTGCGCACCCACCACAACACGCCGAAATACGAGCAAGCCGCTGTTGATTTCGAGGAAGCATTAGTGCTGTATGAAAGCATCGGCGACACGGCAGGCATGGTCAGGACTTTGCTCGTTTTGACCGACATGTACCGCTCGGAAATTTACCAGGGCAGGCTCGACGACCAGGTGAACGCCTATTTTCAGCGGGCAAAATCGCTGCTGGATGCGTACCCACATGCCTTGCAGAAAATCGGCTTGTTGAATACGGGCGGTGTTCTTTCCGCCATCAAAAACCAGCATGAAGCCGCCTTCGACCAGTGGAGCGAAGCGCTGGCAATGAGTGAAAAATTAGGGCTGGGCTACATGATTCAGCACCTCAACCTGCGGATTTCCGAATATTACAAGGACAGGAAGGAATTCAACAAAGCCCTCTTGGCAATGGACAGAGCCATCGCCGCCTACCCTGGGTATTTCCACGATGCCGGGGCACACCTGTACGCTGCCATTTACCAGGAATCGGGCGATTTTGAGAAGGCGGCAAAACTGTTTGAATATTCCTTGAGCACCATGGATTCCACCTACGAAAAGAAAAAGGCGGACTTGGTCACGGAGTGGGAGGTGAAGTTCCAAACCAATGAAAAAGAGCAGGCATTGCAAGTCCACAAATCGAGAAGCAACCTGCTTTTGCTCATCGCCATCCTGTCCGTTTTGCTCACCGGCTTTCTCGTGTTTGGCTTTTTTGACCAACGGCGAGCCAGGCGCAAACTGAGCCGCCAAAACAAAATCATCGAGCAGCAAGCCGCCGAGCTTCGCCACCTCGACGAACTGAAAAGCCGCTTTTTCGCCAACGTTTCCCACGAATTGCGGACGCCGCTCACGCTCATGCTCGCCCCCATCGGCTCGGCACTCAAGGGCAGTGACCTGAGCAATAAAACCTTCACCTACCTCAAACTGGCGCAGCAAAACGGCGAAAAACTTCTGCAACTCGTCAGCGAAATCCTCGACCTGTCAAAATTGGAGGCGGGAAAATTGGGGCTGGCAGAAAAGCCGGTCGTGTTGCTGCCATTCTTGCGCCGCTTGCTTTCGCAATTCGAGTCTCACGCCCAAAATCAAGGCGTCGAACTGACTTTTCATTTCCAGCCAGACCCTTACCTGCAAGTCCAACTCGACGTTCCGAAGTTTGAAATCATCGTCGTCAACCTGCTTTCCAATGCGCTGAAACTCACACCGGCAGGCGGCAAAGTCGAAGTCTCGCTCGAGGATGGCGGCAATTCGCTTTCGCTAAAAGTAGCCGACACCGGCTCCGGCATTCATCCCGATGACCTGCCACACGTGTTCGACCGCTTTTTCCAATCCAACCAGCCCGGCGCTCCGACGCAAGGCGGCACCGGCATCGGGCTTGCGCTTTGCCGGGAGTATGCCAACCTGTTCGGCGGCAGCATCAGCGTCCAAAGCAAGCTTGGGGAAGGGTCGGATTTTGAGTTCACCTTTCCGAAAAAAGAAGTGCTTGGAGCGGTAAGTAGCGAGCAGTTGGCAGTTGGAAGCGAGCAGTTTGAAGAAGCAAAACTGCTACCGCTCAGCCATCCAGCCATTCAGCCATCCAGCCATTCAACCATCCTCCTGGTCGAGGATAATTTCAGCTTGCGGGAGTACATTCAATCCATTCTCAGCGAAAAATACCAAGTCGTCACGGCGGAAAATGGACAAGCGGCATTGGACAAATTGAAGAATAATGCGTCTCCCGCCATACCTCATACCCCATACCTCATACCTAATTTAATAATTTCCGACGTGATGATGCCCGTCATGGATGGCTTCCAATTGCTCGAAAAGCTGAAAGGCGACGACCGTTGGCGGCACATTCCCGTCGTCATGCTCACCGCCAGGGCGGAATTGCGAGACCGACTCAGGGCATTGCGCACCGGTGTGGACGACTACATGCTCAAGCCTTTCGAGGAGGAAGAATTGCTGGCGAGGGTGGAAAATTTGCTGCGCCACAGCAGCGAGCGGCGCACCCCCCGACCCTCCCGATATTTCGGGACAGGCTCTGAAGGGGGAGCAGGCGGCAGCTGGGAACTTGTAGAAAATGAAACTGCCGTTGAAAAAGTCGTCTTTTCCGCTGCCAACGCCGCCTGGCTGGAAACCCAGGAAAACTTGCTGAAAAAAGAGCTTGCCAACGAAAACTTCACCGCTGCCGAGTGGGCAGCTCGTGCCGCCTTGAGCGAGCGCCATTTGCAACGAAAATTGAAAGAGCTGACAGGTCTCTCGCCGCATGAATATTTGATTGAAATGCGCCTGGTCGAAGCCCGCAAGCTGTTGGAAGACAGGCGTTTCGAGACGGTGGCAGAGGTGGCTTATGCCGTTGGTTTTTCCAATCCGCAGTCGTTTACCCGCAATTTCCGCCAACGGTTTGGGCGGTTGCCTTCCGGCTATTTTTAAAAAGGTGAGTTCCATCCGTCTCATATTCCCATCCGTCCCGTAGGGACAAAACATCGGTAGCAATCGCCAACAACCCAACCTTCCTGTCCCGTAGGGACGCAA
>CAZHLB010000769.1:0-3600 GCA_964533005.1 uncultured Saprospiraceae bacterium | reverse complement strand
CCCCACCAACCCCCACAAAACCACCAAATCACCAAATCACCAAACGACATGTACAAATACATTCTTCAATCCGTAGAAAATATCAACTGGCTGGCAATCATTTCGCTGGTGGGGTTTTTCAGCATATTCGTCGTGAGCGCCTTCTGGGCATTCCGGGAGAAGAAAGACTTCATTGACAAAATGGCAAAAATGCCGCTGGATGATGAAAAATAGTGATTTGGTGATTGGTGATAGGTGATTGGTGACTGGGGCGTCCCAATTACTAATCACCAATCACCAATAACTAATAACTTTTCAAGGTTATGAAAAATATAGCATTGAAATATGCAGCAATCATTCCGGCGCTTGTGTTGCCTGCGCTGATTTTCGCTCAGGAACCGGCTGCTGCGGCAGCAAAAGCCGACCCGGATTTTTGGAAAAACACCTTCGGCATATTGACCCTGCTGGGTGGGGCGATTGTGCTGGTCGGCGCTCTGTTTGCCATCGTCCGACTGTTCTCCCTCATGATGAAAATGGAAGAACTGCGCATATTGCGTGAAAAAGGCGTCGAAGAAATCGTCGAAGCTTACCGGCAACCGCAACAAAGCTGGTGGAGCAAATTTTTGAAAACTGCCACCAAAGCAGTGCCCGTCTCCCAAGAGCAAGACATTGACCTGGGACACGACTACGACGGCATCCGGGAACTGGATAACCGGCTCCCGCCCTGGTGGTTATGGATGTTTTATGCATCCATCATATTTGCCGGTATTTATTGGTTTGCTTTTCACATGAGCGATATTGGGCCCAGCTCAAAACAGGAATATGAGCAAAGTATGGAAAAAGCCAGGGCAGAAGTTGCCGCATATAAATCCCAACAAGCGGATGCGGTGGATGAAAGCACCGTTGCCGCATTAACGGATGCCAATGAATTGTCGCTTGGACAGTCCGTTTTCCAGGCAAATTGTGTCCCTTGTCATGGCGCTGCCGGTGAAGGAAACACCATCGGGCCCAACCTCACCGACGATTATTGGCTGCATGGCGGCGGCATTAAAAACTTGTTTAAAACCATCAACAACGGCGTCATTGACAAAGGCATGCAATCGTGGAAGGAACAGCTCAGAGCCACTGACATTCAGCGGGTTGCGAGCTATATCCTGACGCTCAAAGGCACTAATCCGCCCAACGCCAAAGCGCCGCAAGGACAGCTTTGGACGGGCGAAGAAGCTGCTCCGCAAGACACAACTTCGGCGGCAGGCGACAAGTCAACGATGGTGAAAGACGCTCAGGGAGATTCCCAAACTGCTCAGAAGTAGATTATATCGAAAGGCTGTATCTAAAGTCACTGGATAAAAAATATCGCTGGCATTATTTAGCAGCGACAAACAAAACCAGCTTTTAGGTGCAGCCTTTTTCATTTTATCTCAGCCCGACCATTTCGACCTATATCTTTTGAAAAATGAATTTACCAAACCAAATATCAAATCCCGATATTCCAGTGGAAGAGCACGATGAATTTCGTGACCATCTCGCCACCGTGGACAAAAAAGGGAAGCGCATTTGGATTTATCCAAAAAAGCCAAAAGGCAGGTTTTACAACTGGCGAGGCATCACAAGCATATTTTTGTTTGCCCTTTTATTTGCCAATCCATTCATCAAAATAAATGGCGAACCGTGGTTGCTTTTTAATGTTTTGGAAAGCAAATTCATCCTTTTCAGCATCGTTTTCACCCCACAGGACATGCACCTTTTTGCCCTGGCAATGGTGACGCTCATGTTGTTCATTGTGCTGTTCACCGTTGTTTTCGGGCGGTTATTTTGCGGGTGGGTTTGCCCGCAGACCATATTCATGGAGCACTTTTTCCGCCGTATTGAATATTTCATTGAAGGCGATGCAGGCGAGCAACGCCGCCTGAACAATAGCCCCTGGACGCTCGAAAAATTCCTGAAAAAGGCAACAAAACATACCATCTTTTTTGCCTTCGGCATTTTGATAGCCAATACTTTCCTGGCTTACGTTATCGGTGCGGATGCTGTATTTGAAATAATAAATGAGCCAATTAATCAAAACCTCGGCGGCTTCATTGCCATGCTTGTTTTTTCAGGGCTGTTTTATGGCACATTTGCTTTTTTGCGGGAACAGGTTTGCACGACGATATGTCCGTATGGCAGGATGCAAAGCGTTTTGCTCGTGCCGGAAACCGTCGTTGTTCACTATGATTTTGTGCGGGGCGAGCCTCGTGGAAAGGTCAAGAAAGCCAATCCAATCACTCAAATTCAAAAGGCGGTAAATGCCACTTCCATGCTTGACAATATCGTGGAAGAAAAGCCTTTGAAACTCATCGGCGACTGCATTGACTGCAAAGCCTGCGTCCATGTTTGCCCCACCGGCATTGATATCCGCAACGGCACACAACTCGAATGTGTAAATTGCACCGCCTGCATTGACGCCTGCGATGAAATCATGGATAAAGTCGGGCGGAAACGAGGCTTAATTCGATATGACTCGTACACCGGTGTCAAAGAAGGCAAACGAAAAATATTCACCGTCCGAGCCATCGCCTATTCTGCGGTGCTGACGATACTGCTTATTCTGCAAGCATTTCTTTTTGGCACCCGCACGGAAGTTGAAACATTGATAATCAAGGTGCCCGGTCAGCTTTTTCAGGAAGTGGAAGGCAATTACCGCAATTTGTATAACTGGGAAGTCATCAATAAAACTGCCCAGGATATTGACCATATCGAGTTTCGATTGAAAGATATGGAAGGCAAAATCGAGCTGGTCGGAGCGAAAGACAATATCGTTTCGCCCAAGCAAGGATTGGTCAAAGGCGTGATGTTCATTGACTTGCCGCAGGAAAAAGTGACCAAAACCAAGACAAAATTGAAGGTGGAAATTTATTCCAATGGAAAATTGATTGACGAATATGTCACCAATTTCCTGGGGCCTATTCAATAAATCTAAATGGTTGAATAGTTAAATGGCTGAATGGTTGTCAGCCATTTAACCATTTAACCATCCAACCATTTAAAAAATGAAACTCAATTGGGGAACTGGCATCGCCATATTTTACAGCTTATTCGCCGCTACAATGGTCGGCATGGTGGTTTATTCCAAAAATTTCGACCATAGCCTCGTGGTTAAAAATTATTACGAGGAAGACCTAAAATACCAATCGCACATTGACAAAGTGAACAACGCCAATCAATTGGCAACTGACTTGCAAATCGTTGAGGATAAGGCAGAAAGCACGGTTCGATTTGAATTTCCGACCGGCATTTCGCAGGTCGCCGGGCAGATTGTTTTTTACAAACCGGATGATGAGTCCAAAGATTTTTCCGTGAAAATAAAGCCTGACGAAACCGGCAAAATGCTCGTGCCAACTGCTGATTTAACCACCGGGCGCTGGACGGTCAAAGTGGATTGGCAAGGCGACGGGAAGGCATTTTATAAGGAGGAAACGCTGGTTTTATAGGCGATTAAAAAATTTAAGGCTGTCTCACAAGTCGCTCTGCGTCACTTTTGTCATTCGCCGAAGGCGGAACTACTGCGTCCTAACCACGTCTAACTGAGTCGCTTTTGTCATCCTCGAAGAGGAACCGTCCTGCAACACGCAAGCGGCA
>CAZHLB010000768.1:0-3635 GCA_964533005.1 uncultured Saprospiraceae bacterium | reverse complement strand
TTCCTTTCAGGATGACAAAAGCGACTTGCAGACGGTCAATGCGACTTATGAGACAACCTTTATCCATCAGAACGACACCCGGAAACGCACGGTCGGCGAGAAATCAAGCACATCCTCCGACATCAAGCCAAACTCGTTTACCGGGGCTTTGGCATCTATTTTTTTCGCCACTGAAAACTGCCCCCGCAGGTCGAAAGAGAAGGTGTTGCCGAGCGGCAATTGCACTCCGACCGCCAGTTGCGGGCGCAGGTACAGGTCTGAAAGCTCCTGTTTTTCCAAGGAAGCAGCGTGGTAGCTGTCTATTTTTTGAACGTAATCGCCGTCGGTGGAGCCGAAGACGAAAGGGATTCCCCACGAGTTGCCCTCGGTTTCGACGGTCTCGATTTCCGTCCAGGTTTTTTGCTCGAAAGCATAGTTCGCCCAGGTGCGCCTGCCTGCCGTCAAGCCCGGTTGCAGGTAAAAACCGCTCGCAATTTTCGATTTGAACAACGGCAGCACCATCCACTTGTAGCTGAAACTGCCAAAAACGTGGGAGCGCAGGTGCAGTTCCTGCCTGCTTTTTTCCGTGACGTCGGGCATTCCCATGCAGTTGCTTTCTCCTGCGACTGGAATGAAAAGAAACCACGTGATTTCGCTATGGCACTCGTGGAAGTAGGAGTTGGTCAGCTCGGTTTTAGCGTAAGGCTCGAAGCCGGGGTCGTTGTTTTTGAATTTGAAACCGAAGTTCCATTCCAGTGCGGAGGACGCATTCAGCATCCGCTCGTAGCCCAGGTTGATTTCTTTGTCTGCACTGATTGGCGAAATGAGGTCAACAACGATGGCATTCTTCTTCATTTTTGAAAAAGGCAGGGTTTGCTGCGCCAGTGCGCTTTGGCTGAAAATGGCGAGCAAAAGCAGCAATGCTACCGTGTTGCCAAACTCCAGTTTGGCAGCGGCTGAAAACCTGCCGAACTGGAGTTCGGCAGCACGGAGGCGAAGCATCGCTACCGTGTTGCCAAACTCCAGTTTGGCAGCGGCTGAAAACCTGCCGAACTGGAGTTCGGCAGCACGGAGGCGAAGCATCGCCACCGTGTTGCCAAACTCCAGTTTGGCGGCGGCTGAAATCCTGCCGAACTGGAGTTCGGCAGCACGGAGGCGAAGCAGGATGGATTGTGGAAGGAAGGATTGCTTTTTCATGTCAGTTAAAATTTTGTTCGAGGCAAAGGTGTGCCTGCGAGCGACCCGCCTGAAACACAGGAATTTGTGATTTTGGTAAAATGCCGCCGGAGGGTGAGAAAGGGTGAGAAAGCAGACGGCGAGCGCCGGAAGGCTCACGGAAAAGGGTGAGAAAGCCTCACGTCATCCCGGCATTTTTGGGCGAAAAACCTCAAACTGGCTTGGTTTCTTCGTTGTCCGGGGGAAATTTGAGAGACATGAAAACACAAGACATTCATTCGCTTGCCAATAGTGAAACCAACCTTTCCGAAAGTTCCAAACTTTCGGAAAGGTGTGCCCCACCCTCAAAATGGCTGACCTGTTTGGCGGATGAAACCAACCTTTCCGAAAGTTCCAAACTTTCGGAAAGGTGCGCCCCACCCTCAAAATGGCTGACCTGTTTGGCACTGGTATTTGCCTTTTTTTCCCCTTCCTTCGCCTCCGACACCTTGCGCACCATCCGCCTGGAAAACAACTGCCTCGTCCTCGGCAGAGGCGGCGAAGTGGGCGTCTGGCAAGCCCCGCCACAAGCCAACGACACGCTCGGCATCGGCGACGTGATGTACGCACCCGCCGATTTTTTCAAGCCCTGGCGGCACGAGCGGTTCCAATTTGGCTACGCCAAAAATCCCCGCTGGCTCCGCCTCGACCTCACCGACACTTGCGACCGCCACCTGATTTTGGAACTCGACGACCCGCACATCGGCGAAATCCGCTTTTTTCAAGTGCTGGAAAATGAGTCGATGGACACGGTGACGGTGGGCAGCAGGTTTCCTTTCGGCGAGCGAAAACACCCTGATTTTCAGTTCGACATCGAAGTTCCGGCAAACGACACGGTGCGTTGTTACCTGCATATCCCGGTGAGTTACAGCCAGTTGGATTTTAAACTTTTCCTCTGGGACGCTGCCAGCCGGGAGCGGGCGGACAAGAATGAGACGAGAATCCTGGTGGTGTTTTTCAGCCTGATTTTCGTCTATCTGCTCCTGCTCGGTCTCGCCATCAACCTGACCCGGTTTCGGTATTTCTGGTTCTATTTTTTGTACGTGCTGCTGGTGGCGGCGTACATTTTTGCCGACCTGGGGCTTGGTTTTCAGCACGTTTGGAGCGGTTTGCCCTACGTCCAGCATGTCTCGAAACCCGTGCTGGCGAATGCCTACCTGATTGCCGGTGTGCTGTTCGTGCTGGCGCATTTCAATGCCCGTCGCAGTTATCCCTTGCCCGGTCAGACGCTCCGGCTGGCGATTTACCTGGCTGCCGGGTTGATGCTGGCGGCGTTGGCGCTGCCGTTTTTGCCGGTCGGGTTCGCCCACTTTTTTTCCTATTTCAACAGCGTGCTTTACATCACGACCTGCATGTTGTTTTTCTGGCTGGTTTTTCTGGCGATTTCGAGGCATGACAGGCGCTTTCCCGGTTGGATTTTGGCGGCTTTTTCGTTGCACGGACTGCACGTGATTTACACCAGTTTGGAGCGGTTCAACCTGTTCCGGGAGGTCTCGCTCAGTTCGGCGTTGGCAGACCAAAACCTGCTGCTCACCTTCCACACGCCGCTTGCTTTGATGGTCGGAATGTTGGTGGAAATGGCGGTGATTCTTGCCATCGGCGTTCGCCGTTTCAAAGAAATGTATGCCGAAAACCGCCGGAACGCCAGGGAGCTTGCCCGCCAAAAACGCCAAAGCCTGAACGCCCTGGTGCATGGCATGGAGGTCGAGCAACAACGCATCGCACGGGAACTGCACGATGGTTTGGGCGGCGGTTTGTCGGCGGTGAAATTCAAGCTGGAGCGCCTGCGGGAAAACCAAAACGGCAGTGCCGACCTGCTGCTCGGCGAGGCAATCCAGGAGCTGGCTACCCTGCACCAAGACCTGCGGGACATCTCGCACAACCTGATGCCCAAGCCTTTGTACAAACTCGGTTTGCTGCCTGCCGTCGAGCAATTGGTGCAGCGGATGCAGACCGCCGACGCCCGCCTGCAAATTCATTTTTTCAACAACGCCGACCTCGACAGCATCAATGAGCTTTCAAAAATCTACCTATTCCGCATCGTGCAGGAATTGCTGAACAACCTGTTCCGCCACGCCCAGGCGACCGAGGCTTGGCTTCAATTCATCCGCCACGAAGACAACCTGCTGATTTCGCTGGAAGACAATGGCAAGGGTTTCGAGCCGCAGGCAAAACCCAACGGCGGCATTGGCTTGTCGAACATTCGCTACCGGGTGGAGGAGGCGCTGGGCGGGAAGTTGATGATTGAGTCTTCGGCGGGGAGGGGGACTTTGGTTTCGATTGAAATTCCGATGAAAAGCCTTGAGGAAAGCACAGTGGCAGCGTGAGGAGAGGTACAACAAAAGTCCCTGCTTTTTGATTAAATGATTGAAGATTAAATGATTACATGATTTATGATGGAATGGCGGAGGGTCAGATGTGCGATGTCCAACGACATCGCA
>CAZHLB010000767.1:2765-3639 GCA_964533005.1 uncultured Saprospiraceae bacterium | reverse complement strand
TGCGTTCCCATTGACGCCTGGGAAAAATAAAGCAGCATTATTTCCCCCATTTTCGAAGCTGCGCCATCACCGCCGCAAAATCCCTCGGCAACGGCGCTTCGAAAGTCATCGCTTCGCCCGTTCGAGGATGCTGAAAATAGAGCCGCCCGGCGTGCAAGCTGCTGCGAACCATGAGCGGTTGCTCCTCCTGCTCCTTGCCCAGCTTGAATTTTCTGCCTTTCACGTCCGACAAAAGAAACTTCTCCTTCCTGCCATACAAAGCATCCACCGCCAGCGGGTAACCGAGCGCCTGAAAATGCACCCGGATTTGGTGCGTCCTGCCCGTCTTGATATTGGCTTCCAGGAAGGTGTAATTTTTAAAATACTCCAGCACTTTGTAGTGGGTCACGGAAGGTTTGCCATGTGCTGAAATAATCATTTTGTCAGGATGAGCAGGGTGAGGGGCAATCGGTTTGTCAATCACGCCTTCCTCCTCGTGGACTCGCCCTTCGACCAGGACGTAGTAAAATTTATCCACCTCCCGGCCCTCGAATTGCAGCGAAAGCGAGCGGTGCGCCTCCTCGTTTTTGGCAAAAATCAGGATGCCGCTGGTCTCCTTGTCCAGCCGGTGGACGACGAAGACCCTGCCGTAATGGTCGTTCAACCAATGGAACAGGTTGAATTTTTCCGGCGCAAAACGGTCGGGAATGGTCAACACGAAAGGCGCTTTGTTGACGATGACGAAATCGTCGTCTTCGTAAATTATTTCAAAGGAATGCTTCATCAATTTGGGCAAAGCTGACAGGTGGAAAACCGATTTTCAGGCAGGAAAAATTGAAATTTTTTTGTCTGGAAACCCGGTTTGCACCGGTGCGGGTTGTGGTTTTTATGCCCC
>CAZHLB010000767.1:0-2755 GCA_964533005.1 uncultured Saprospiraceae bacterium | reverse complement strand
GGGTTTCGAGAGATAAAAAATGAAATTTTTTATCTCTCGAAACCCGTTTTCCACCTGTCAGCTTTGAGCTTTATCTCCCCACCGGAAAGTCGTCAAATCAAACCCCGCCAAATCCAAAACCCTGTCCACCACCGTCGCCGCCAGCTCTTCAAAATTTTTTGGCTTGCTGTAAAATGAAGGGCAAGCTGGGCAAATGATGCCGCCAGCCTCCGTCACCAGCTTCATGTTGTTCAAATGAATCAGGCTGAAAGGCGTGTCTCTCGGCACCAAAATCAAGCGGCGGCGCTCCTTCAAAATCACGTCGGCGGCACGGGTGACCAAGTCATCCGAAATGCCGCTCGCAATCCTTCCGAGCAACCCCATCGAGCAAGGGCAAACAATCATTGTCTCGTACCTTGCCGAGCCGCTGGCAAAAGGGGCGGCAAAATTATTTTTCTCGTAAAAATCGAACGGATAATTCCGGTAGGCTTCATTTTCCAATTCAAGTTGCCAATTCAGTCGGGCATTATCGCTCATCACTACGCCCACCGCCTCCCATTGCCCCTCCAACTTCAACAGGCGGTCAAAAAGCACTTTCGCATAAATCGCCCCACTGGAGCCGCCGACGGCGATGACAATTTTCTTCATGGCTAAATGGCTGGATGGTTAAATAGCTGAATGGCTCCATAGCCATTCAGCCATTTAGCCATTTAGCCATTCAATCAGGTTAAGGATAAATTAATCCGGCTTCATTCTTGTCCGGGCAAAAGCTGGAGCGGTACTTTCGTTGCCATTCCTCGAACATTAAATACTTTCATCCATGAAAAAAGCAGTTTTTATCACACTTGCAGTTGCCGTTGCCGGGTTGGTTTATGCCTTCATTCCGAGCAAAACCGCTTTCGTTGCAGGCGGTAATATTGATTCCACCGAAGCCGCCGAAAGCGCCATCCAATGGCTCACCTGGGACGAAGCGGTGAAAGCCAACGGGAAGAAACAAAAGAAGTTTTTCATTGACATGTACACTGATTGGTGCGGCTGGTGCAAGCGCATGGACGCCAGCACTTTTTCCGACCCGGCGGTCGCAAAGTACATCAATGAAAATTTTTACCCGGTGAAATTCAATGCCGAACAAAAAGAAGACATCGTCTTCCAGGGCGAGACCTTCAAGTGGGCGGCAGGCGGCGGCAGAGGCGGCGTTCACATGCTTGCTTACTCGTTGCTCGATGGCAAACTGGGCTATCCGAGCTACGTTTATCTCACGCCCAAGTACGAGCGTATCCTGATTTCCCCAGGCTTCAAACAAGCGCCAGAATTGCAAAAGGAAATGAAATTCGTGGCGGAAAACCACTATGAAAAGACGACTTGGGAGCAGTTCCGGAGTTCCAATTGAGGGATGAGGAATGAGGGATGAGGAATGAAAAAGCCCCGTATCGAGCACTCGATACGGGGCTTTTTCATTCCCTCATCCCTCATTCCTCATCCCTTCAAAATCGTCCGCTCGATGATGTCGCAGCATTCGTGAATTTGTTCCTCGGTCATCACGAGCGGCGGGGCGAAGCGGATGATGTTGCCGTGTGTCGGCTTGGCGAGCAAGCCATTTTTGGACATGGCAATGCAAATGTCCCAAGCGGTGTGGCTGTCTTCCGAATCGTTGATGACGATGGCGTTGAGCAAGCCTTTGCCACGCACCTGTGTCACCAGGTCGGATTTTTCAATCAACCGGCGCATCCTTTCCCGGAAAATATTGCCGAGGTAAGCGGCATTTTCCGCCAGGTTTTCATCCTTCACCACTTTCAAAGCTTCAATGGCGACGGCGCAAGCCAGCGGGTTGCCACCGAAAGTTGAGCCGTGCTGACCCGGCTTGATGGTGAGCATAATTTCATCATCTGCCAGCACTGCCGACACTGGCAGGACGCCGCCGGAAAGGGCTTTGCCCAAAATCAAAATGTCCGGTTTGATGTCGAAGTAGTCGCAGGCTAACATTTTGCCCGTGCGGGCAATGCCGGTTTGCACCTCGTCGGCGATGAAAAGCACGTTGGCAGCTTTGCAAAGGCGGTAGGCTTCGGGCAGATAATTTTCATCCGGCACAAAAACCCCCGCCTCGCCTTGAATCGGTTCGACGATGAAACCGGCGACGTTTGGGTCTTCGAGCGCCGAGCGCAAAGCATCGAGGTCGTTGTACGGAATGATTTGATAACCAGGCACAAAGGGCCCGTAGTCAGCAGTTGCGTCGGGGTCAACCGAGGCAGAAATGGCTGCCATCGTCCTGCCGTGAAAATTCTGGGCGGCGAAAATGATTTTCGCTTCGTAGCGGGGCACACCTTTAATAGTATATGCCCACTTCTTGCAAAGCTTGAGCGCCGTCTCGACTGCCTCTGCGCCGGTATTCATCGGCAGCACTTTTTCGTAGCCGAAGTAGCCGGTGATGAATTTTTCAAACAAGCCCAGCCGGTCGTTGTAAAAAGCACGGGAAGTGAGCGTCAAAACTTCCGCCTGTTCTTTCAACGCTGCGATGATGCGAGGGTGGCAATGCCCCTGATTCACAGCAGAATAGGCGGAGAGGAAATCATAGTAGCGGTTGTCTTCGACGTCCCAAACATGCACGCCTTCGCCCCGTGTAAGCACGACGGGAATCGGGTGGTAATTGTGAGCGCCGTATTTGTCTTCGAGCTGCATCAGGGCAGCGGCGGAAAGGCTGGTAGTTGTCAACATGTGCAATGAATATTATCGTAGAGAGCGGTGGGTTTGCAGGTGAAATTTTGAAAAAATTTCACCT